>JBEAYO010000466.1:0-3334 GCA_041159285.1 Bacteroidota bacterium
CCCTAAAATCCCCCTTCCGCCGCGCCAAAGGGTCATTTAAGACAGCCCCGCGCCCTTTTCACAAGAGGCTGTCTCGCCGAGGGCTCTTTGGAGACAGGCTCAGTTCCTCACTGCCTGCTTTTTTCAAATTCCTTCATCAGCTTGCGGATGATGGACTTCACCTGGACGGAAAACTCCTTGCTCAGGATCCAATGTCCGTACTGGGGCTCTTTTTCAAAGACCTGCATCACCGGCACGCCAGTGTATTTTCCGAAATTGAATACGATCTCCCCGTGCTCGTTGTATTTCAGGCGGTTGGTCACGTCAATCGTCCCGGTGTCCTGGGTGAAATCGTGGAGCGCCTGGACGTCGGGCTTGACAGGGGCAGGGATGACCTGCCCGTCGTCCGAGCGATAATCCACCCCCTCGTACATCCTCAACTGACCCAGGAACACCTCCACCGTTGCCCGCACATCCGCCATGGCATCGTGCGCGTCCTCAAAGTCCTTGCTGCAATAGTAGCGAAGCGCCGCCTTGAGGTTCCGGGGCTCCATCTTGTAGAATATCCGCTGCACGTCCACCAAACGGCGCCGCTCCACCTCGAACTCCAGGCCTGCCCGGGCAAACTCCTCCATGAGCATGGGGACGTCAAAGCGGCTGATGTTGTAACCCGCCAGGTCGGCATCGCCGATGAAGTCGAACAATTGCTGGGCGACCTGGGAAAACACCGGCTTGTTGGCCACGTCCTTCGGCGTTATGCCGTGGACACTCATGGCCTCGGCAGAAATGGGGATTCCTGGGTTGATGAGCAACTCCATTTCCTGGGGCGGGCGCCCATCCCTGCAGTATTTGACAATCCCGATCTGAAGGATGCGGTCCCGCATGACATTGAGCCCCGTTGATTCAATGTCGAAAAAGCAAAGGTCTCTTTTTAAATTGATGTTCATTGTGTGGGTGATGATGTTTCATTTTCGCTGACCAGGATCTTATCCATGCCGGGCGTGGACTTTGTCTGGAGGACTCCCTTTTCATCGCTGTAGATGAACAAGGCCTCCAGGCCGTTCAACCTGCTGACCAGCTGGTAGGCGCTGTCCAGTCCCATTACCATGAAACCGGTGGCCAGGGCATCCGGCATGAGGCAGTCGCGGCCAAAAACGGAGACGCTGAGCAGGTTGCTCCTTTCGGGAAATCCCGTGAAAGGGCTGATAAAATGGCTGTATTTCTGCCCGCCTGACTCATGGAAGTTGCGGTAATTGCCGGAGGTGGACACCGACATGTTCTCCAGCTGTACCATGCTGGTGAAATCCGTCACCTCTGCATCGGACTTGGGGGTGTTGATGCCCAGCGTCCACCAATTGCCCTTCGGATTTTTACCCCGGGCACGGCACTCTCCGCCAATGTCCACCAGGTAGTTATTCACGCCCTTTAACTCCAGCCACTGGGCTACCGCGTCAATGCCGTAGCCCTGTCCGGTGCCGCCGAAGTCCAGCTGCACGCCGGGCGACGATTTCTTGAGCACCGCATACCCGCCTCGGTCGAACAGGCTGATTTGCTCCAGGCCGACGTATTTCAGCAGGGAATCGACTTTCAGACTGTCGATCTTCTCCACCGCCTTGTGAGGGGTGTAGCCAAATCCCCAGTAGTTCACCAATGGCATGATCGTGGGATCGAAAGCCTTTCCGGTGAGATGATGGGCCACCTTGGCAGCCAGATAATTTTCATAAAAATGCCTGTTCCTGAGCTCGCCACACTTCGAGGGGTCTTCCTCGCACAAGGCATAGGAAGCCAGCAACATGCCGAGTTCAAGAACGCTGTCTGCCTGGTTGAACTTCGACACGGTGGACTCGGGGATGTAAGTGGAGATCTCCATGTTCACGGCCTTGAGCAGGGAATCTATCGGCGCTGAAAAATCGCGCCCCAGGCTGTCGAGGTAGGTCACCTTGTAATAGGTGCCCATGGTTTCGCCGGCAGCGACGAGGTATTCTCGCCCCTTATCTGACTTGCAGGCCGGCAGCAGGGCAATGGCCGCCAGCAACAAAAGCATCGGGTGTCTTGGCTTCATATTTTGCGCAGTTGAGCGTCCAGGGAATACCAGCCCGGGCCGGTGAGCCCCAGCGCAATGTAAGCAAAGAAGTACAGCAGGGCCATTTCCATTTCCTTCAGCCCGTCGCCAAGGTGGACCACGAAGCCGGCCACGGCCATGGTAATGATCAGCGGGATGGTGGCCAGCCGGGTGTAAAGGCCAATCATCAGGAGCAGGGCGCAGCCTACCTCCGCGAAGGTCACCAGCACCAGGGAAGCCGGTGCGCCGATGCCAATCGGGTCGCCGAACTCAAGGGGTCCATCTGCGAAGAATTTCATGAGTTTCTTCCAGCCGTGGTTGATGATCATCAGTCCTCCGAAAATCAGTCGCAGGAGCAACAGGGCCAGGTCAGTAGATTTTGTCTGAAGCATGTCAGTTGTTTTTATCGTTTAAAATGCCCTCATTGACGGCATCCTCCGTGGCGCCGTGCAATTGAACGGGAACCTGCTTTTTGCGCAGGCGCATGTTGAGGAATTCGACGAGCAGCGAAAACGCGATGGCGAAATAGAGATACCCCTTTGGAACCGTGCCCACTTCAGAGCCTGCGATTTTCAAATGGCCCAGGTGAGCCCCCTCCGCGATGAGCATGAAGCCGATGAGAATGAGGAAGGAGAGACCCAGCATCTGGATGGTCGGGTGCTTGTTGACAAAGCGGCCCACAGGCACGGCAAAGAGCATCATGATCAGCACAGACATGACCACGGCGACCACCATGATGACCAGGGCACCGCGCAGTCCGTTGGTCATACCCACGGCCGTGAGGATGGAGTCGAAGGAGAAGACGACGTTGATGACGGTGATCTGGATGATGACGCTCTGCAGGGAGGCGTACCTTTTTTCCTTGCCGCCGGTCTCCATGTAAGCTGGCTCTCCTTCCAGCTTGTGGTGGATTTCCATGGTGCTCTTGTAGAGCAGGAAGACGCCACCGGCGATGAGGATGAGGCTTTGCCCGGAGAAGGCGGCCTTCACGAAGGCGTTGTCGATGGATATCCAGGGTTCGCTCATGGCGACCAGCACGGAGATGCCGAGCAGCAGGATGATGCGCAGGACCATGGCGAGCACGAGGCCAATGTTGGAGGCTTTTGACTGCAGGCTTGAGGGCAGTTTGTTGGCGGCAATTGAGATAAAAATGATGTTGTCTATGCCGAGCACGATTTCAAGGAAGGTGAGGGTCAGCAGGGCGACCCACACGTCCGGGCTGGCTAGATCTGGCATTACAAATTCCATGGTGCTTGATGGTTTAGTTTAATTGATGTTTATTACTTGTTTTTT
>JBEAYO010000467.1:0-3316 GCA_041159285.1 Bacteroidota bacterium
GCAGCACTTTCAAGGGGTGCCTGACAGTTACCCATCTGCAAGGTATTTGTATGAAAATCAGGAAAAACCTTGCAGACAGAGAAGTTAACTTTCGAAAAAGGACGCTGTATTTACCTGTATTACAAAGAGTCAATTGGCTAGTGTGACTTTTTCAGCAAGCCCTACATAGCCCCCGACCGCCCTTTCCAGGAGGTAAGTGGTATCGACCGAACACCCTATGGTTTTGAGGGGATTCGAGTCATTAATTTCACCCTCCTTCTTGAAGGGAATCCTTTAAACATGCTTCAAACTCCTTTTACCATGTCGCGTTACAACTTCCTTTTCCTCTTCGCAGTGGCACTTTCCACCTCCTGCAGCACCATCGACAAAGCCTCCAGCCACGGTTTCACCAGTGGGTACTACAAGCTGGGTGCAGAAAAAAAGCAGGAAAAGGTCTATGTGGACATCAGCGACGAAATGATTGACGTTTACCATCAAAGTGATAACAGGCTGACGGATGAGGACAAGTTCCTGTCCATCCCTGTAAATGCGCCTGACGGCCCGCTTGCAAGCCCGCTGAAGTTCAAAAGACAAAGCCTTGACATTGACATCACCACGATCCTTTTGAAATATCGTCCGGCTGTTCCCGGATCGCCCCCGCAATTGAACACAGACCTGAATTTCGCACTCTATGCGGGATGGAGGCATGACAGCTACAAAATAACGGGCAGCAGGAGTCCCCTGGGCAAAGGGCAGCATCACATCACCAACCTGGGATTTGATCTTGGCTTTTTCACAGGCGCGGGGGCTACCCCGGTAAACCCATTTACCACTAACAACAGAACCGGTCATGACTACAGCGGGATGATTGTCCAAATGGGCATCGCCGGCTTCTTTGAATCAAGCATGGCCAGCTTTGGAGTTGCCGCAGGGTTCGACCACCTCCTGAATCGCGACCGCGAAATCTGGATCTACAACAAAAAGCCATGGGTGGGGTTTGTCGTGGGGGTTGCCTTGAACTGAGCTGGTAGTTGGTAAATGCCGCTGTATCAGGGCACATGCAGGAACAAGGAACCCGTCAGCGGCCGCTCCCGCGCTTCACCCGGAATCTTGTAGCCCATCTCCAGCAACTGCCCCAGGAAATCCTCGAAGTAATCAATCCTGACAGGGTGTAGGCCTTTCTTCAGGGCAACAGCGCCGCTCCTCGTCCGGGCCTCGTGGGAGCCATCGTTGTCCACCACCTCCATGCCGTGGATGTAAAGCTTGCTCCCATCATCCGAGTGCGTGGAGAAAGTGTAGATCCCGTCCTTTGGAACTTCCAGCAGGCCTTCGAACTGGATACCGTAGTGGTCAATGCGGCCGGCCAGGGCCTCGACGTCCAGGTTGGTGGTGGTGCCGGATTTGACAGGCTTCAGCTGGCTGAAATCCGGCAGCTTGCTGGCATTTTCAAATTCGTAGTAGCGGTACTTCATGCCGGACTTCAGCCGGTCCCGCTTCAGTTTGAGTCCTTCCAATGGCTGCACCTTGCGGTAGGTTTTTTCGACCGCATCGCTGCGATACTGCCCGGAGCTGTCGAAGATGCGGACCTTCAACGTGGTGGTCCGGTCAATGACAAAAGAGCCTTTGTAGCGGGGGGAATCCGCGCCGGGGTCGCTGCCGTCGAGGGTGTAGCGGAGTTGCACATCCTGGTAGGGATGGGAGAGCCGCACTTCCATTTTGTCTGTGAAAATATCGGGGGAGGAAAACGAGAGCCGGGCCGGATGGTAGTCCGGTTTTATCTTCAAAATGCCGTGGAGGGCGAAGGGAGGTTCCATGAAAGGCCCGTCGGCGCGGAGTTGCCAGTCCAGTTCCAGGTCGTCGAGGTCAAAGGCATCGGCGTTTTTGGCGAATTGGATGTCGAGCGGGATTTCCACGGTGCTGCCGGGTTTGATTTCCGCCTTGATCTTGGCCGGGGTAGGGCTCGCCTGGTGATGGTGGTAAAACTGCGCTTCAAAGAAGAGGGACTTCCCGGTGCTGCGGGCGCCAGGGTCTGCGGGATCCTCCACCTCGTCGAGCACCGGTGAGGAATCCGGCCAGTGGCTCAGGGCAATGAGCGCTTTGGCGGACTGCTCGTCTTTTTTCAGCAACAGGGCATCGAATTTAGCGGCATTGAGCAGGGAGGCAGCCAAGGGGGCCGTGGCGGGGCTTAGCACGTCAGCGGCCAGGATGCCCTGCAGTTGGAGGTGGGCCACTTCCGGGCCGTTTGCCGTCATGGTCACCCAGCTGACGTGGTCGAATTCGCCGAAGCGGGGTCCGCGCAGCTGGCTGCCGCCGCCGGTGCTGCCCAGGATGTAATAATTCCGCTCCAGTCGCTGGTTGTAAAAGTAGCGGTGCGTATGGCCGGCGAACACCGTGTAGGGCCGGTTCTTGAGGGCTTCCTCGATTTCCGTGAAGCCGTTGAAGTCGCGGTAATTCCAGATGGGGTGGTGCATGAAGAGGAGTGTCCAGCGGACGTCGGCATTGTCGCGGATCGCCTGTTTGAAGTAATCCAGCTGCTCGCGGCTGAACATGACGCCGTCGCCGTCATTGGAATCGAAGGCGAGGAAGAGGACGTCCTTGTAGCGGAAGTGGTAATAGGCGTGGCCGTAGCGCTCGAGCCAATGCCGTCGCATGACCTCGTTGGAGACGTCATGGTTGCCGGGCAGGGCGAAGAAGCGCGTCTGCAGCTGTCCGAGGATGCTGTCCCATTCTGCCCATTGTGCCTGTATGGTGTCGGGGTTGACGGTGTAGCCTTCGATGAGGTCGCCGACGCACATGACCAGCTCGGGATGGAGGAGGTTGAGTTTTTCAACGGCCTTTTCAAAGACGCCGGGCCGCATGCCGCCGGTGCGGTCGCTGACGATGGCGAACTGGAACTGCCCGGGTGCGTTGTCGAATTCCTTTGAGGTCCAGGGTTTTTTATTGCTTTTCAGCTCGTGGGAGAAAGGGCTTTGGGCGAAGGCGGGGCTCAGCAGCAGGCAGAGCGCGAGCAGGAGAGGTGTTTTCATGATGATTGTTTTATTAATGTTGGTGGGGTAAATATCTGCTTTCTGGGGGTTTTCGAAAGAACAAATTTAAACATGCCTTAAATCGGTGTTTTTCCAATAGCCTCCTGAAATTCCCCCATCCCATCAAAGGCATCATCCGTGCCGCAATGCCAGCACAGTTTTTTACCTTTGTAGAATTCTTGTAACTGTTTAGCAACCCTTTTCATGCATTCCAGGGATTGCTGAAAAAGAAATGCCCCTAAAACCACAGCGTATTCGGTCGGTGCTGCTTGCCTCCTGGAAAGGAGGCTGTCTCAAAAGACCCTTTGGCG
>JBEAYO010000468.1:0-3311 GCA_041159285.1 Bacteroidota bacterium
CTCTACCATTTTGATAAAAATATCATTCCTGGCAGAAGGCATCCTTCACAATGCCCTCATCATTGGCGCCGTCCTCTTCGGATATCTGATTTTTGTCATCCACAATTTATATGAAAAGAATGCCTCCGACAGCGAAGAGATAGCCGGCAGCTGACAGCCCAGGGGTCAACCCTGCCCCCCCCACTCACCATCCAATCCCGTAATCCTCCCCGTGATTGCTGGAGCCACCCCACATGGTGCCGTGCTCCCGGTCAAAGAAGATGGCGTTGATCGGCCCGGAGGTGCGGTCATCGGTTTCCAGCCGGTAGCCCATGCCCTTCAGGGACTTGCGCGTCCAGGACGGGGTGTCCGAACGGATCAGCATCGCCCCGGGCCTGTTCTCATGCTTGCCGAAGGATCCCCGCAACTGGAAGGAATTCATGTTGGCAGCTTCCGCGGCTTCCTGCACGTTCATCCCGAATTCCACCACGTTGAGGAAGAACTGCAGCAGGTTCTGGTCCTGGCTGTCGCCGCCCTGGACGGCAAAGGACAGGTAGGGCTTGCCCCCCTTCAGCGCCAGGCTGGGCGTGAGCGTGGCGCGTGGCCGCTTGCCGGGGGCCACCACATTATAGGGGTTCTCCCCCGCCTTCAGCACGAAACTCTGCATCCGCTGGCTCAGTCCAATGCCGGTGCGGCCGGCAATGACGGCCGGAATCCAGCCGCCGCTGGGGGTCATGGATACCACCCAGCCCTCCTTGTCGGCTGCCTGGATGGTCGTGGTGCCGGCATAAAAGGCATCCGCGGGAAATTCGCTGTGCTCGTCGAAGACAGGCGGATCCGCCAGGGCGAGGGTATCCCCCCATTTCTGAAGCAGGTCCGGAAAGGGATGAATCTTCTGTTCGAAGGGATAAGGGTCGCCCGGCGCAGCGGCCGGGTCGTTGCGCTCCCAGTTGATCTTGCCGAAGCGCTGGCGCGCATATTCTTTTGACAACAATCCCCGGATGGGCTCCTCCGGCGGGAAATAAGGGTCGCCGTAGTAGAAGTCGCGGTCTGCAAAGCAGAGGTTCATCACCTGGTACAGCAGGTGCAGGTACGGCGCCGAGTTGTAGGGAAAACATTTCATGTCCACCAGCTCCAGCATGTTCAGCGCCTGCAGGAGCATGGGGCCCTGCACCCAGTGGGTGAGCTTGTACACCTCGATGCCCTTGTAATTGGTCGAAACGGGCGCTTCGATGTGCACCTTCCAGTTGGCAAGGTCTTCCATGGTGATCAGCCCCCCTTCCTCCTGCACGCCGCGGACGAACTCCCGGGCGATATCCCCCTTGTAAAAGCGGTCGTATGCCGCGTAGATGGCCTCCTTCCTGGTCTTGCCGGCCGCAAGGGCGTCCTGCTCTGCCTCCACCAGCTTTTGCAGGGTGTTCAACAGGTCGGACTGCCGGAAAATCTCGCCGGCATGGGGTGCCTCCCGTGGCTCGCCGCGGTGCGGGAGGAACACCTCCCTGGCGTATTTCCATTCCGCGATGCGCACCTTGTGCTGCTCGATGGCATCGGCGGTCTGCGCCTCGATGGGATAGCCTGCCGCCAGCTCCATGGCTGGTTGCAGCACGTCTTTCAGGGACATGGTGCCGTATTCCGCCAGCATGACGAGCAGGCCGCCCGGCGTACCGGGGGTGACGGCCGAGAGGGGGCCGTACTCCGGGGGGTAACGCATGCCTTTTTCAAGGAAAAACTCGGGCGTGGCCCCGGTGGGTGCCACCCCAAGGGCGTTGATCCCGATGACTTTCCCGGTATGGGGATTGTAAATGAGGGTTTGGGTTTCTCCGCCCCAGCCCAGGACATCCCACATGGTGGAGACGACGCCCAACATGGCGCAGGAAGCATCCACGGCGTTGCCTCCCTGGTGGAATATCCGGGCGCCGGCGGTAGCACCAAGCGGCTTTCCGGTGATGGCGATCCAGTCCTTCGCATGGAGGACTGGCTTTTGCGTTTGTTGCCCGTACAGGGCGATGCCCGACAAGAAGGGCAGCAGGATGAGTAGTGTTTTTGTCATGACAGTGGTATCAATTGTCGCTGGCTTCTTCCAGCAATGAGTGAGTCAAGTCTGCAGCCAATCTAATTATCGCCACAGCGCTCCAAAACCCGCATCCCACAACTTCTTGTTAAATGCCGGGATATCCCGGTCCAGCAAGGCGCGCACCCGCGACTCCAAAACCGCCCACTCGGCACTGAGCTCCTTCAAGCGCTCGCGGGAAGGCTGGTTGACGCGGGGAATGTCACTCTCCACGTGATTGATCAGGAACAGGTAATTCGCCGTGAACTTGTTCGGATAATTCTCCACATCATCATAGGCCTTTGACTTGCGCTGCACCATGTCTTCATCCCATTGCTTCATGGCTGACAAGAGAGCCCTCCCTTCCGCTGTCAGGTCCGCCTGCTTCCCGCTGGTCGGCAGCTTTCCCAGCAGCTGCTCCAGCTGCCGGCTCTTGGCGTAGAGCGCATTCACCATCTGGTGCATTCGGGCCAGCTCCGCCTCCATGCCGCTCATCAGGGAATCATACTCCCGGTAGGCGGCCGCATCCACGGAATAAAGCGGGTTCGGCAACACCTCCACCACTGTGCTTGTCTGTTGGTCTCCCCTTGTCAGGCGCAGGGTGTAAGTGCCGGGAGGCACCTTGTGACCCCGGTAACTGCTCTCGATGTAAACATCTGGCACACCGGGTGCCGTGGCGTGGCGCAAATCCCAGACGAAGCGGTTCAGTCCCTTGTTGGTGGAGAGCACCGGCTCCGCCGGCGGACCGCCGTCGTAACTGCGGAAAGTGCTGTCCCGCTGGCTGCTGAAGCTGCGGACCAGGCGGCCCTTCGCATCCAGCACCTCCAGGCTGAGCACCTGCTTTACAGTATCCTCCGGCAGTTGGTAGTAGATGACCGCCCCCGTGGCCGGGTTGACACCCCGCGTGGGATGGGCACCGCTGAAATCAGCAGTGCTGCGGTCCATCTCGCTCCGGCCGTTGACCAGCATGGCTGCTTCGGGCTGGTAAATGTAGAAGTCACCAGCTGCTGGCCGGAACTGGCGCAGCAGGGCCAGGTCGTCCAGTATCCAGAAGGAGCGGCCTGACGTCGCAGCTATCAAATCGCCCTGGTGAACCCGCAGGTCGGTGATGGGCGTAACGGGCAGGTTGAGTTGGAATGGGGACCAGGACTTGCCGCCGTCCCAGGACAAATACAAGCCGGTTTCCGTGCCGGCAAAGAGCAGGTCGCGGCGCACCTCGTCCTCGCGCACCACCCGGGTGAAAGCGCCCTTCGGAATGCCGCTGCTGATGTTGGTCCAGGTC
>JBEAYO010000469.1:0-3298 GCA_041159285.1 Bacteroidota bacterium
GGAAACCCCCTCCACGGCGAAGGCTTCCTCGGCGTAGCGCACCACAACCCCCTGCTGCAGCAAACCGGCCAGGAAGCGGGCACTCTGCATGGAGTTCCAGGAGGCCAGCCAGGCATAGGGAGATGCTTCGGAGCGCCGCTGTACGCCCGGGGCGGGGACATAAGCCTGGAAGGCATCTATCCGTTCCCGGGTGGCATGGCCTTCAAGTCCGAAGGCCTGGATCAGGGACCATGCGGTGATGTCATACGTCATGGAGTCAGTCACCACTGCCTCCGGGTCGAGCAGGGCCTGGGTGAAAATCCCCTTGGGCTGGTGGGCGCTGATGATGAGGTCTTCTTCTCCCAGGCTGAAGCGCCCCTCCAGGCCAGTGGCGTAATTAAAGCCGGTGAGTTCCGCCATGTTTTTCCCCGACTTGGCATAGCGGATGTCATGGCGGTCAAGCAAAGTGGTGAATGCTTTGATTTTGTGGCTGGGGTTGGTCGCTTTCACCACATAGGTCTTGTAGGGACCCGGGGGGTTGTTTTTTGACTTTTTATAAAAATCGGCGAAGTTTTCCACGAGGCGTCCGGCGTTCTGGGAAGCGATTTCCACGGTTGACAAGGCGGTGGTGCGGTGGTGAGCCACGCGGTCGGCCAGGGTAAGGGTGTCGTGGTTGGGCAGTTCGATGGCCCGGCCGGCGCGGGAGTGCCCGCCCTGTTCGTAGGTCATGCCGATGGCGCCGTTGAAGCAGGGGTAGGTGTCGCCATAGCTGGGATAGAGCAGGTCGAATACTTCCTTGGTGAAGTACAGCCAACCGTTGCGGTCGAAGTATTTCGCGTGGTTTTTACCGATTTCGACCTGGAAGTCAGCCTGCCATTTCGTGAGGTAGGTGTGGTAGGGCTGAGAGGCCGGTGCGAAGTAGTAAGGAGAGTCATAGTATTGTTCGTGCAGGTCGGCCACGACGTGGGGCAGCCATTGGTTGTAGATTTTCAGGCGGTTGCGCGTTTCCGTCTGGGTTGCCCAGGCCCAGTCGCGGTTGAGGTCGAAGAGGTAGTGGTTAACGCGGCCACCGGGCCAGGGTTCATCGTGTTCGCGGGCGGCGGGGTCGGGGTCTGGCCGGGAGGGACTGGCCTGCCGGTACCAGGAGGTGTAGCGGTTGTAGCCGTCGGGATTCACGCTGGGTTCGATGAGGACGATGGTATTTTTGAGCCATTCCGAGGTCTCTTTGTTGTCTGGGTTGGTGAGGTCGTATAGCACCGGCATGGAGGCTTCCGAGCCGGCGGCCTCGTTGCCATGCACGCTGAAGCCCAGCCAGACGATGGCGGCGGGGTTCTTATTGTCGGCATCTCCACTGGCGAGTCCTGCATTTCTTCGGTGGTTGAGCTGGATGTCCTCCAATCGGCGCAGGTTTTCGGGTGTGCTGACGATGGCGAGCAGTTGGGGGCGCTGTTGGTTGGTTCGGCCGAACTCGATGAGTTTGACGCGGTTGCTCAGCGACGCCACGTGTTGGTAGTAGGCCACGAGCTGGCTGTGTTCTGTGAACTGGGCGCCAATCTGATGGGGCAGGAATTCATCGGGTGTTTGAATTCTGGCGACGGGTTGAGCGTATAGTCCGGCAATGCTGGTCAGACAGAGGGAAAGTAGCAGAAGTGTTCTGATCATGGTGATGTTGTTTGTTGGACGTGAGGGTTTGATTGTGTGATGACATGAGAAGGTCTCAGGGCTTGCTTTGAAAGCACCGGAAAGTGCTGATTTAAAAGTGGCAGCGGTGCCGACTGCCACCGGAAAGGGCTATTTAGCAGTCCCTTATCCGCGCAGAGGCTATCTTTAAAGCCCGGCTCGCTTTTGAAATTCGTTTCTGGCTTCCTTGGCTTCGACTCCGCTCAGCCACCGAATCCGACGGGGATGTGTTAGTGGCCTCTGAAAAGAAGGGAGCCCGTCTTAAAAGCCTAAGGCTGTCTCAAAAGTCCCTCTCGCTAGATGCTTTATCCTAAAAGACTCGCGGGGCGAAGCCCGCGCCTCTCCCTTCCGCCGCGGTTTGACGAAGCCAAGCCGTGGCGGAGGGGGGAAGGGCGTTCGGCCGGCCGCAGGCCCGCAGAACGCCCTTGTTTGAGAACAATTGGCGACGGCCGAACGGCTCCCGGGAAAGGCATACGCCGGGCCTTTGGCCCGGCGTATGCCCCGAAATTCTCTTCCCTCCGCGGTTTGGCGAAGCCAAACTGCGGAGGGAAGAGAATTTTAGTTGTGCGGGGGGCCCCCCCCCCCCACAACTTTTCCGAGAGGTAAAGGCAGGAGTGCCTCGCCCAAGGCTCTTTTGAGACAGGCTCAGCCTTCATCATAGAACTGTTAGCACTTCAGATGCTAACAGTTCTTGCCACAGCCTCTGCCCTTCCCGGAAAGCAATCAGGTGGCCCAGGTGACTCCCACCTCGGAGAAGGGGATGCAGCCCTTGTAGGCTCCCGGCACCGGCTCGTATTTCAGGAACTCAGTGGCACCGACTTCAGAAGTGCAGAAGCCGAGCACGACCAGCTCCTTCGCCATGCGGAAGGGATGCTTGTCCTCCGGGTTGCGACCCTCGGCATAAGCCTCGGCATCGTACTTCATCAGCAACTCGTCCTGCTGCTCGGGCGTCAGGCTGGTAAAGGACTTGCCATGCACTGCCTGGGCATCCTTTTCAACTTGTGCCAATCCATTGCGGAAAGCGGTCTTTTCCTCCTCCTTGTAAAACTCCGCCATCATGGTGTCGATGAAGGAAGGCACGCCGGCATCGAGTGCACCTGGTGTGTCAGTGCGCGGGATGATGCGATCTACAATCGCGTCCAGCAGGCTGCCTTCCTCAGGCGTGAAGAACTGAGGCGTCCAGTTGATCTTGGGCTCAGCCTTGCATCCGCTCATGACGCCGGCAATGGCGCTGGCGGAGAGCGCTCCCCCCAGGAGAATGGTGGTGCGCTTGATCGCTTCTCTTCTGTTCATATTAATGAAAGTTTAGTTGTTGATTGATATTTTATTGTTGCCAGATATGGGGACTTCCTTGTGCCACAGCCGTCTCAAAGGTTGCCCTTCTTCAACTCCTTCACGGCATAGTCACAGGCGCGGGCAGTGAGCGCCATGTAAGTCAGCGAAGGATTTACACAAGCTGCAGAAGTCATGCAGGCACCGTCGGTCATGAATACATTCGGCACCTCGTGGATCTGGTTCCACTTGTTAAGCACCGAGGTCTTCGGGTCCCTGCCCATTCGGGCGGTTCCCATCTCGTGGATGCCGAGCCCCGGGGAATAACCGTTGTCATAGGGCTTGACATCTTTCAGTCCGGCAGCCT
>JBEAYO010000470.1:0-3277 GCA_041159285.1 Bacteroidota bacterium
TTTAGGCTGTCTCAAAAAGATCCCTGGCGACTGACGCCCCCAGGAAACATTTTGAATGAATGCCCATTTTTTGATTTTGCTAAGCAAAATCAAAAAATGGGCATTCATTCATTATTTTTTTCAATGTCGCAAGCGGTGAAAGTCTTTTGAGACAACCCAAAGGGGGCTTCGCCTTGCGCGTTTTCCACAAGCAGGCCACTCGCAAGAGCGTATTTTGAGACATCCTGGACTAACCAACGCCACTTTAATGTATGTCAGACACCATTTCAAAAACAGATCTGCCCAAAGAAACCCCTAAACTCAGCAGGGATAAGCTGCAGAAAGCACTTGAGATTTTCAAATTCATAAGACCCTACCGGTGGAGCCTGTTCGTGGGCCTGCTCCTGCTGTTTCTCTCCAGCATGGTATTTATGGTATTTCCATTTCTATCAGGTGAGTTAATCAATATTGCCCAGGGCAGTTCCAAATACCCCTTCAGCCTGGAGCAGGTGGGGATTTTCCTGATCCTGGTGCTCATCTTGCAGGGCTTCATCTCCTATTACAGGGTCAAGCTCTTCGCAACGGTCAGCGAGCGGGGAATAGCGGCGGTGCGAACGGCCCTGTACCACAAGCTAATCTCCATGCCCATCGTATTCTTCGAAAACACGCGCACCGGGGAGCTGGTGAGCCGCCTCACTGCGGATGTTGAAAAGCTCTACAACGCCTTTTCCATCACGCTGGCAGAATTTCTGCGCCAGGTCATACTGCTCATCTCAGGGCTCATCATTCTGGCGGTTCTCACCCCGCATCTGTCCCTCATCATGCTGGCCACCTTTCCAGTCATTGTGGTGGGCGCCCTGGTCTTTGGCCGCTATGTGAGAAGGTTGTCGAAAAAGCGGCAGGAGGAATTGGCGGACACCAACATCATCCTGAGCGAAACCATGCAGACCATCCAGGTCGTCAAAGCATTCACCAATGAATTTTTCGAGTTGACGAGATACCGCAAGTCAGTGGACCAGACGGTGAAGGTGTCCCTCAAATACGCCTCTGTGCGATCCCTTTTCGCGGTGTTCATCGTCTCGGTGCTGTTTGGGGCCATCTTCTTCGTCATCTGGGCAGGCGCCGTGTTGCTCAGGTCAGGCGAGATTGACGCCGGGAAACTGGTTTCCTTCGTGGTTTACACGGCTGTCCTGGGAGGCGCCATCGCAGGCCTCGGCAATTTCTACACAGAGCTTGTGGGGGCGATAGGCGCCACGGAGCGTATCCGGGACATCCTCAACCAGGAGTCGGAGATCGACGTTTCCAGGCCTGGGGCTAAGACAAAGAGTCAACGCCTGCGGGGAGAGCTGGAGTTCAGAGGAGTTCAGTTCCACTACCCTACCCGGCCCGACATCGAGGTGCTCAAGTCTGTGAGCTTCCAAATCCCCGCCGGCAACAAGGTGGCCCTGGTTGGCCCCAGCGGAGCGGGGAAGTCCACCATCATCCAATTGCTGCTCAAGTTTTACAACATCCAATCGGGTGAAATACTCGCCGACGGCCAATCGATTTTCGAGCTTGGCACAACGGAATACCGCCAGAACGTCGCCCTGGTGCCCCAGGAGGTGCTGTTGTTTGGAGGAACCGTCCGTGAAAACCTCCTGTATGGCAAGCCAGATGCCACGGAGGCAGAACTGGTAGAGGCTGCCAGGCAGGCCAATGCCTGGGACTTTATCCAGTCCTTTCCCGAAGGGCTGGAAACGGTGGTGGGCGAACGCGGCGTGAAGCTTTCCGGCGGGCAGCGCCAGCGGATTGCCATTGCGCGGGCCATCTTGCGCAATCCAGCCATTCTGTTGCTGGATGAGGCAACCTCTTCCCTGGACGCCGAATCGGAAAGGATGGTACAAGATGCGTTGGACAAGTTGATGGAGGGCAGGACTTCCATCATCGTGGCGCACCGTTTGTCCACCATCCGGCAGGTGGACTGCATCTACGTGCTCGACCATGGGGAAATAGTGGAGATGGGAACACACGAGGAATTGATGCAATCCGAGAACGGATTGTATCAGAGCCTTGCCAGGATACAACTCGAGTATTCATGATAAATCGCTGCAGGAGATGGATTTACGGCCATGTAGGCAGCTTCAAAAATCCTTAAGGCAGCTTGATGCACGGGACTTCGGCCCGCCGTGCGCCCCATTCCGGGACTAAATTGAACGCCATAATTTTTCTGAATAAGTCAGATAATTCCCTCGCTGATGGCGTAGCGGACCAGTTCGGATGCGGATCCGATGTTCAGCTTTTTCATGATGTTCTTGCGATGGGTGTAGACCGTGTGCGTGCTCAGGTTGAGCTGGTCGGCTATTTCTTTGGCAATCAGGCCGCTGGCGGCTAGACGGACGATTTCAGTCTCGCGGCTGGAGAGCACAGCCGGGCCGCCTTCCCGTCGGGGGAAGGACTTCTCCAGCAGGTGGTTGACGATGCTGGTGCAGTAGAATTTCTCACCATCTCCGGTGGCCCGCAGGGCGTTGACGATTTCCTGTTCCCCGCATTGTTTGGTTAAAAAACCACCCACTCCTTCTTCCAGTACCTGGTAGATGTTCTTTTTATCTTCATCGGCGCTCAGCACCAGGATGTTGGAATGCGGGCTGAGCCTTCTGATTTCGCGGATGGTGTCTATGGAAAAGTAGCCAGGCTGTTGGTAGTCCAAGGCGACGACATCGGGTTTAAAATCTCTGACAATGGGTAACAACTGCTGCTCATTGCCTGGCTCGGCCACCACTTTGAATTCGGGCAGGGTGGCAACAAGGTGGCGCAACCCCACTCTTGTGAGGCTATGGGCGTCAGCTATGACGATTGAAATGGTTCTCATATCCTGTACTTCGTCTTTGCTTGTGCCATTTGGTTTGTTAAATGGCTTTATTTCCATTCGGGGGCAAATATACCAGTGAAATTTGATTGCGACAACTTTATTTAGATTAAATTAAGATAACGGACCGCTGAAAATCCAGCGACCCAAAACCCTCCTCCCGGGCCTTTGGCCCGCCGCGAACCCTTTCGGGGAGCTTAAAATCACAGACGGAACACATTGCAGGGCCTTTTGAGGCAGGCTCTGCACGGCGGTCCGAAGCCCCGCAGTGATCCTTTAGGGGCAGGGTATCCGATAGGGCAACTTTTAGGTGCTGCCCAAAAAAGTGAGGCCATTCAAAATAAAGTGATTAGGCCGGTGCGATTTACCTCCCGAAAATGGCGGTCGTCGGCGCGTTCAGGCGTGCCGCCAACCGTCCTGAAAAAACCTTCCCCGCCGCGGGGTGGGCGCGCC
>JBEAYO010000471.1:0-3260 GCA_041159285.1 Bacteroidota bacterium
GGGAAGGGGTTTTAGGGCGCGGGGCTGCGCCCCGCTCCCTTTCCGGGAGGCCAGCGGCACCGGTAAGAAGTGCTAGGCAGTTTTTGTTATTTGGCAACCTTTTGCCCGTACAAGCGCACGAAAGATAGCAACGTATCCCTTGATTTTGCCAAATTGCCTTCAGGAAGTCCAAAATTTTGTTCCTGTCGAGCTGTTTTTTTTATTACATTTGTATGCAAAAGAGTTTTAAATGGCGCTCGAAGAAAAATACGTAAACCCCTTCACCGACTTCGGCTTCAAAAAACTGTTCGGCTCCGAGCCGAACAAGGACCTGCTCATCGACTTCCTGAACCAGGTGCTGCCCCAACGCCACAAGATCAAGGAACTGACCTATTCCCCCACGGAGCAGCTCGGCGTCACCTCGGATGACAGGAAGGCCATTTTCGACCTGTACTGCATCGGCGAAAACGGCGACCGCTTCATCGTGGAAATGCAGAAGTCCAAACAGAACTTCTTCAAGGACCGAAGCGTGTTTTATTCCTCATTCCCCATCCAGGAACAGGCGAAGAAGGGGGAATGGGATTTCCGCCTGGCAGCGGTTTACCTGGTCGGCATACTCGACTTCATATTTTCAGAGGACAAGGCGGCCCGACAGGTGCGCCATGAGGTGCAGCTGAAGGATGAGCAATGCCAGGTCTTCTACGACAAGCTGACTTACATCTACCTGGAAATGCCCAACTTCAATAAAAAGGAGGAAGAGCTTCAAAGCAACTTCGACAAGTGGATGTACGTGCTGAAGCAGTTGCCCCGGCTTGAGAAGCGGCCGGCGGCCCTGCAGGAACGGGTGTTTCAAAAGCTGTTTGAAACCGCCGAAATTGCCCGTTTCACGCCCGAGGAACGACACAATTATGAGCAAAGCCTGAAATATTACCGCGACATGAAGAATGTGCTGGATACCTCGTTTGAAGAAGGCAGGGCAAGAGGCAGGGAAGAAGGCAAAGAAGAAGGCAAAGAAGAAGGCAGAACCGCAGGCGAGGCGATGGGCAGGGCGGCAGAAAAAGCGGCGATTGCCAGCCAGATGAAGTCAAACGGCATGGATTCCCAACTCATCTCCAGGCTCACGGGATTGACAGTTGCTGAGATAGAAAAATTGTAACTGTTCAGCCACCCTTGCAAGTGCTGCTTGTTTTCCAGAAAGGGCGGTCGGCGGCGCGCCTGAGCGCGCCCTTTCCGAGAGGCCAGCGGCATCTGGAAGGATGGCTGAACAGTTACGAAAAATTGTGACTTCTAATCTCAACCAAATGAGCACCTCCATCTTTGGAAAAGAATTGCCGGAGCCGAACGCACAGGTGTTTTTCCCCATGGGCAAGCCCCTGGCTGAACTCAGCGAAACCGTCGGGCGGAAAATAGCGCGTCAGGGACCGGGAAAACAGGACTTCGACGTGATTGTCGCCGGCACAGGCTCCATGGGCGCAGCCACTTGCTACCAACTGGCGCGCAGGGGGCTCCGCGTGCTGGGTCTGGAACAATACGACCTGCCACACGAACTAGGCTCCCACGGCGGCCAGAGCCGCATCATCAGGCAGTCTTACTACGAGCATCCTGACTACGTCCCCCTCCTGCTCAGGGCCTATGAAAATTGGCGGGAGCTGGAGGAGCGCAGTGGCAGCCGCGTCTATTTCCCGACCGGACTGCTCTACCTGGGCAGACGGGAGCATACCATCATGCAAGGGGTGCGCAGGTCTGCCGGGGAACATGGCCTGGACCTGCGGCAGCCGACAATTACAACAGCCAGGGCAAGCTTCCCTCAGTTCGCCATCCCGGATGGTTTCGAGGTATTGTTTGAACCGGAAGCCGGGTTCCTGACGCCGGAAAGGGCCATCCTGCTCTTTGCCGACGAGGCGCTTAAAATGGGCGCTGAACTCCGCACGCGGGAAAAAGTGCTCCACTGGAGCCATGAGGGCAGCGGTATCTCGCTGTGGACGGACAAGGGCAGCTACCGGGCCAGAAAACTGGTCATCGCCGGCGGCGCGTGGGCAGCAAGCCTGGTCCCCCGGTTTTCTAACTTGTTGACAGTGACCCGACAGGTGCTGACCTGGGTGGAACCCCTCAGGCGCACTGACTTTGAGCTGGGTAAATTTCCCTGCTGGCTGTTTGCAAATCCCACCGGGGAAGGTGCTTTCTACGGCTTTCCCATCCTGCCCGAGGACGTGACGGGAGGTCCGGCAGGCCTGAAACTGGCCTTGCACCTGCCTGGGGAGCCCTGTGACCCTGACCTGCCTCGCCGGCAGCCAGATGCGGCAGACGAGGAGGTTTTGACCGGTTTCTTGCGGACTTTCATCCCCGACGGGTACCAATTCACCCACCTCCAGAAGACCTGCCTCTACACGAACAGCCCGGATGAGCATTTCATACTGGATCTGTTGCCCGAAACGGACGGCAAGGTGGCCGTGGCTGCGGGCTTCAGCGGGCATGGTTTCAAGTTCGCGGCCGTTATCGGCGAGATCATGGCTGACCTGGCGGCAGACGGGGACACAAAACTGCCAATTGGGTTCCTGCGGGCAGGCAGGTTCCTTGCAAAATGAGTCAACGCCACAAGGACCTTTTGCACAACTACTATTCTAAACACCCGACACATGTACGCTACAGCATTGATCCAAATCGCAGTTGCCATCTTCACCGCAATGCCGGCTGCGAACACCAACAGACCGGATAACAATTCAAACAGACCCGAAACCCAGGCGACAGCTTCAGTTGCCCAGGGAGCCATGACCGGGAAAGTCACCTTCCGCGTGGATACCCGGAACATCTCGGTGGCACCCAGCGGCATGTTCATCGCCGGCAGCTTCCTGTCCACCATCGGCTACACCAACTGGACTTTCATCCCCATGTGCAACCTGGGCAGCGGGATCTGGGAAATCTCCTTTGCCGACATCCCGGCTGGACTCTATCAATACAAATTCGTGAACGGCAACGCCCCTGCCGGCTGGGAATTCAACGGCTTCGGCGGCGCCTGCACCAACCCGGCCGACAACAACAACCGCTGGGTGACCGTCACCGGCGGAACCCAGATCGAAGGCCCCCATTGCTACAACACCTGCAACAGCTTCTGCCCCGGCTTCAGCGATCCCGGCGTCTCGGATCTCACGCCTCCCACCATCGACCAACCCGTGCCGGCCAACATTACCCTCACCTGCGGCAGCCCCCTGCCAACACCCGTCGCCCTGGATGCCTCCGATGGCTGCGACGCCAACGTGACCACCACTACCGGACCGCCGACG
>JBEAYO010000472.1:0-3257 GCA_041159285.1 Bacteroidota bacterium
GGCCACAGCCCGCCGAGCGCCCTTTCCGGAAGCCTTCCGGCACCGGAGGAACCAGCCGCAAGGGTTTTTTGGGGCGGTCGGTGGCGCGCTAAGACGCGCCGCCGACCGCCCTTTCCGAGAGGCAAACAAGCCGACTATCTATAAAACAAGAAGCAACAAAATGGCAATACAAGTAATTCCAAAAGCGCAGCAGGCAACAGGCGCCTTCAACGGCGGGGAGATAGTGGAGAACAAGCCCGTGGGGTTCCCTGGAGACGGCGGCGTCCTGCGTCCCTATTCCAACATCTTCTACTGGGCCTACGCCGAGGCAAAAGTGGACAGCACCATCGGGCTGCACCCCCACCAGGGATTCGAAATCATGTCCTTCATCCTCAAGGGGCATATCCGGCATTACGACACCAAGCTCCGGGAGTGGCGCCCGCTCCAGGCCGGCGACGTGCAAATCATCCGGGCCGGCAACGGCATCAGCCACGCCGAGTTCATCGGCGGCGGTGGCGCCATATTCCAAATCTGGTTCGACCCCGACCTGTCCAGAACCCTGCAGCAGCCGGCATCATATGACGATTACGCCGACAATCAACTGCCAGTGGAACAGCAGCCTGGTCTTTCTGTGAAAACTTACATCGGCCCCGGTTCACCTGTGATCCTGGATACCCCGGGCCTGGAAGTCCGCCACCTGGACTTCAGCCAGGCGCAGTCCCATCGCCTGCCTGCTGAAACAGGGAAGATTTATTCCCTCTACGTGCTGAATGGTTCCTTTGCCATCAACGGGGAAAATGCCAGTGCTGATGATTTCGTAATTTGCCGAGACCTGGAGGGAGAACTGCAAATTAACTGCCTGTCCACCGGTGCAATTTTCATGATCGAATCGCCAGCACAGCCAGGTTACCGGACCTATGCTCAGATGATGAGAGCCTAGCGAAATTTCAATGGCCGTCAAAAATAAAAACTAAAATGGGACGGTTATTGTACAATTGTTATTTTTGCACCCTCAGAAAAGACTATTGATTTAACATGATGAAAATACACAAAGAAGGCCATAAGATTCTGCTGACGCTGTCATTGGCCCTTGGAGTGGTCAATTTCCTTGTATTTCGCTTTGCCCCCGAGGCGCTGACATCCTCAGGAATCATTTCACTCCTCCTCTTCCTGGCCGTGCTCCAGTTCTTCCGGAACCCTCGCCGCGAAATCATGATTTCTGACGACAACATCGTCTATGCACCGGCAGACGGTAAAATAGTGGTCATCGAGGAAACCCACGAGCATGAATATTTCAACGACACCAGGCTCCAGGTGTCCATTTTCATGTCTCCCACCAATGTCCATGTGAACCGGCATCCCATCAGCGGCACCATCAACTACTTCCGCTACCATCCGGGTAAATACCTGGTGGCCTGGCATCCGAAGTCATCCAGCGAAAACGAAAGGACCACCGTTGTGATAGACAATGGCGAGGACGAAGTGCTGTTGCGCCAGATTGCAGGCGCCATGGCTAAGCGGATCGTCAACTACTGCGAGGAAGGCCAGTCCGTCATGCAGGGCACTGAGTTGGGCTTCATAAAATTCGGCTCCAGGGTTGACCTGTTCTTGCCGCTCGATGCCAAAATCGAAGTTGCGATGGGGCAGAAAGTGAAGGGCAACAAAACCATCATCGCAAGGCTCTGAAGGCAACCGCTCAATTTTTCATCCCAGTGAGATGGTAATGGTGTAACCACTGCCCGGATTGCCCCCCTTGGCAGGCTTCTCCTTTTTTTCCTTGGCAGGAATATATTGATATTGTAACGTGGCAGGGGGCTGCTCCTTCGCCTTGGGAAGCCGGAAGTGTATCTGGATATTCCTGTGGAACAGCACGTGTACGCCTCTCGGCTTTTCCACCTTGAACTTCAATAGCTTCACCAGGCGGACGGCCTCTTCGTCACAGCCGTGTCCCAAGGCTGAAAAGACGTAGGCATTGTTTACATTGCCCTGGTAGTCAATGTCGTATTTGATAAAGACAGTGCCCTCGATCCGTTGGGCCAGTGCCTCAGAGGGGTACACCAGATTGTCGGAGATGAATTTTCGCAGCGCCTGCGTTCCCCCCTCATACCAGGGCTGTTTGATAAAATCCTTGTTTTTGGCCGGTTTCTTCATACGACAGGCAAAAGCTGTTTAAACATGCTCTAACGCTCAAAGCTTTGCCTTGATGCGCTCATACTCAGTTTTATTTCTGGCTTTGCCCTGGCAGCTTAGCGTCTGGGCTTTCGTCTTGATGTGGCGGACGCGGTCCCCCGGATCCGGGTGGGTGCTAAGGAACTCAGGCGGATTGCCACCTTTCCCCTTCATTTTTTCAAAGAATCCGGCTGCTCCAGAAGCGTTCAGGTCGGTGCCGCAAAGGTAAATCACGGAGTGGGCGTCAGCTTCCGATTCGTGTGCGCGGCTGAACTTGAGGGAAATGAGGCCCATGGCCACCTGCTCCAGTACGCCGGACTCGGTTTTGCCGGTGATGATTTGCCGCAACATGTCGAGCCCGTACATGCGGGTCATCTGCTGGGTGGAGTGGCGCAGGGCAGCATGAGCAATCTCGTGGCCCATGACTCCCGCAAGCTGGTCCTCGGTGTCGAGGAATTTTATCAGGCCGGTATAGACGTACAGATAGCCGCCCGGTACGGCGAAGGCGTTCAGCGTTTTGTCATCGTCGATGATCTTGACTTCCCAGGCGAACTTGTCGGCGTTGGCCACTTTTCCGGTGCGCAGGAGATCCTGGGTGAGGTCGCGCACATAGGCATAGACCGCCTCGTTTCCTTTCTCCGGCAGGATGGGGAATTGTTTTTTATCTCCCTCTATCTGGGCGCTGAATTGCTTGCCCATTGCCATGTCGTCTTCGACGGTGAAGAGGTTGAAATTGTTGTTTTTCAAGCTGCTGCAGTGCCAGGAAGTCAGGGATGCGGCCACCACTGTTGCCAGCAACATTTTTTTTGAGAATATCATCTTCATAGCTGTTGATGTTTTGTGATGTTTGATTGCGGGATAAAAATATCCATTTAAACGCAAAAAAAGACCTCGGCAATCAAAAACTGCGCTTTTTAAGTTCAACTCAACCTGCCAAATAGTTGTTTTCGCCATATTTGCCTTTAATTTAATTTTTGTAACTTTTTTAGCACCCCTTGCAGATGCCGCTGGCTTGCCGAAAAGGGCGCGGGGCGGCGCCTCGCGCCCTAAAAAAACTTCCCCGAAGCCCGCCGGCCGCGGGGAAGGGGTTTCAGGGCGGTCGGTGGGCT
>JBEAYO010000473.1:0-3242 GCA_041159285.1 Bacteroidota bacterium
ATTCGGCCGTCCACAGGCCGGCCGAATACCCTTCCCAGGGAACAATCGGCGCCGGCGAAACGAATTGCGAGATTCTTATAAGACAGGTCCGGGAGCGAAGGCGCCTCCTGATAAATCCATGGCGACGCAGTGAGAATTTGAATACCTTTGGCGAGCTTCAGCAGGCTGATTGTACTTTCAGAATTTATTTTGCCGGTGCAGATGAGCCTTGGTTAAGGGCGCTGGGCTGCGCCCCGCGCCCAGGGGACTTTTCACACCACCCTGAAGGGGGTTCAGGGTGGTCAGCGGCATCCGCAAGGGGGGCTAAATAGAAATTGGTTTACAATACACTCTTCAATAATATGCATTCGCCTGACAACCAAATTTTTAAAGACCTAAAAGTCATTGAGCTGGCCAGCGTGCTGGCAGGGCCTGCCGTGGGTATGTTTTTCGCCGAACTCGGCGCCAATGTCATCAAAATAGAAAACAAACTAACCGGCGGTGACGTCACCCGTCACTGGAAACTGCCCGAAGAACCTGTTGACCACTCCTCCTCCGCCTATTTCTACGCCGTCAACTGGCACAAGCAACACCGCTTCATGGATCTGACGCAGCCAGACGACCGCCAGCAGCTGCTGGACCTGGTGAAAGAGGCCGATATCCTCATCGCCAACTTCAAAGCAGGGGCGGCCCGGAAGCTGGGACTGGACAGCCGCTTGCTCCGCGAACTCAATCCCCGCCTCATCTATGCCAGCATCAGCGCCTACGGGGAAGACGATCCCCGCCCCGGCTTCGACGTCGCCATTCAGGCAGAGACAGGTTGGATCCACATGAACGGAGAGCCGGACCGGCCGCCCGTGAAGCTGCCAGTGGCACTCATGGACCTGCTGGCTGCCCATCAGCTGAAGTCGGGCATCCTGACAGCCTTGTACAACAGGGAGAAAAGCGGAAAGGGGGCAGAAGTGACTGTCTCCCTGTTCGACACCGGTATCGCCTCCCTGGCCAACCAGGCAGCCAACTGGCTCAACATGGGCCACTTGCCAGGGCGCATGGGCAGCCTTCATCCCAACATCGCCCCCTACGGAGAGATCTTTGAAACCCTGGATGGAAAGCTGCTCATTCTGGCTACAGGAACGGCCCGCCACTTCGAATCGCTTTGCGAATTGCTGGAAATACCTGAAATCGCCAAAGATGCGCGCTTCAGCAGCAACCAACAGCGATTGCTGCACAGGCCGGCCTTGGCCGAAATGCTCGGCGCCGCCATCAAACGCTTCACTGCAGCCGATTTGCTGCAAAAATGCCTGGAATTCGAGGTACCCCTGGCTCCCGTGCGAAATTTGCAGGAGGTGTTCGAACTTCCCGAGGCCAGGGATATGATCCTGGAGGAAATCCATCCGGATGGCAGCCTCAGCCGCCGGGTGCAGACGGTGGTTTTTAAAATAAAACCCTGAAAAAAGCCCGGAACTGTGCGCTAGAGGGATACCCCGCGCTTCCAGGGAATGAAATCGTCCTGTCCAAGCTGCTCGGCACAGGTGAGCCGGCCGCTCGCCACCTCTATCATCAATTCCAGCAGCAATTCCCCCTTGGAGGCAATGCTGTCATTCCCCTCCACAATGGTACCTGCGTCTATGTCAATCAGGTCCGGCATTCTCCGTGCCAGGATGGAGTTGCTGGACATCTTGATGGTCGGGGCGATGGGATTGCCCGTCGGCGTGCCCAGCCCGGTGGTGAACACAATGAGGTTGGTGCCTGAACTGGCCAGGGCCGTCGTGCTTTCCACGTCGTTGCCGGGGGTGCAAAGCAGATTCAGGCCTGGTTTGCGGGCCTGTTCGGTGTAGTCCAGCACATCGGTGACGGGAGAGGTGCCGCCTTTGCGGGCCGCGCCGGCAGATTTCATGGCATCGGTGATGAGCCCGTCGCGGATGTTTCCGGGGGAGGGGTTCATGTCGAAGCCGGAGCCGGTGGCCACGGCCTGGGCGGCGTATGCTTCCATGAGGTGGACGAATTTTTCGGCGCTGGCGGCTTCGGTGCAGCGGTTGATCAGGTCTTGCTCGGCGCCGTGGAGCTCGGGGAACTCGGAGAGGATGGTGGTCCCGCCGAGGGTGGCGATGAGGTCGGAGGCGTGGCCAAGGGCCGGGTTGGCGGTGATGCCTGACAAGCCGTCTGAGCCGCCGCATTCCAGTCCGACGACGAGTTTGCTCAGGGGGAAGGGCTGCCGGCAGGCTTGGTTGGCGTTGATCAGGCCTGAGAACGTCTTCTTGACGGCATCGGCGATATAGTCCCGTTCTGATTTGCTTTTTTGTTGCTCCAGCATGTAGAGCGGTTTGTCGAAGCCGGGGTCGAAGCTGGCGATGGCTTCCTCGAGCAGCTGCATCTGGGCATGCTGGCAGCCCAGGCTCAGGACGGTGGCACCGGCGACGTTGGGATTGAGGATGTAGCCGGCGATGAGGCGGCAGAGGGCCTCTGAGTCCTGTCGGGTTCCGCCGCAGCCGCCGTCGTGGGTCAGGAATTTGACGCCATCCACATTGGGGAATACCCGCTGTTGCCGGACCTGGGTGGCGTCGAGCAGGATTTCGGCCTGCATGATGGCCTCCTGGGATTGTTGTCCTTGCCGGTAGGCATCGATGAGCTGCTGGGTGTTGACGGAGAACTGCCTTTCGCTGAGGTAGCCCAGCGGTTCCAGCAGGGCGGCCTGCAGGACTTTGATGTTTCTGTTTTCGCAAAAGACGAGGGGGATGACCAGCCAGTAATTTCTGGTGCCGACCTTGCCGCCGCTTCTGGCGTAGCCTTGGAAGCTGCGATGGCTGAAACGGGAGGTATCGGGTGCTGACCAGGCGGAGGTACCGGCTGTAAGTTGGTATTTTCCGGCATCGTGGACCACGTTTTCGCGGCTGATTCGCGTTCCTGCCGGGACGGGGCGAACGGCCCTGCCGATGGTGACGCCATACATGACGACGGCTTCTCCCACTGAAAAGTTGCGTTCGGCGAACTTGTGCTTCAGGGGGATATCTTCTGCCAGCTGGCAGGCGCCGTTTTCCAATGGGATGTTGTCGCCTTTCCTCAAATCTGCCAGTGCGACGATGATATTGTCAGAGGGATGTACTTTCAGGACGCTGTTTTTCATGCCGGTGTTTTTTATTGCAGTCTGCGAAGATAATATTTTTTGAATCCACTCAAAGATAAAGTGCTTCGGCTGCGCTGGCTTCGGTTCTGCCCAGCCACCTCTGCTGCTGGTGCTGTTACTCCCTTGCTGGAGCCTGTCT
>JBEAYO010000474.1:0-3230 GCA_041159285.1 Bacteroidota bacterium
TCTGAAAGGTGTGCTAAACAGTTACCTATTATTTATGTCTTAGCTCCGCATGGCCGCTACCGGATCCATCCTAATCACCTTGTAAAGGGGATAAAGCGAGAGCAAGAGTCCTATCAACAGCACAATCACAGCCTGTTCCGCCAGGATCCAGAAGTCGGTGGAGGCGGGGATGACAGGTTCGAAGCCGAAGCGGGAGAAGGCGGCCGCGCTTTCTCCCTTCAGCCTGATGGGGTGGATTGAAAACCACCAGATGACGGGAATCCCCGCCAGGATGCCCACCAGACAGCCGGTGACGGTGATCAGGACCGATTCACAGAGCACCACGGCGCCCAGTTGCCATTTCTTCATGCCCAGGGCGATGAGCATGCCGAATTCGCGGCGGCGCTCGGCCATCATCATCAGCAGGGTGGAGAAGATGCCGAAGGTGATCAGCAGATACAGCACGCCCAGCATGATCCTGGAGCTGGCGGTGTCGGTCTCGATGTGCTCGATGATGTCTGGCATCATCTCCTTCCAGGTGATGGCCCGAAGCTCCGGGGGCAGGGATAACCGGAGTTCAGCGGCCAGTTGGTCCGTTTGTTCCGGCAGCTCCGGCAGCAGCACCAGGGCTGTGGCCATGCCGTCGGCGTCCAGCCAGCGCCTGGCGGCAGCCACGGGCATGAAGACCGCCCGGTCGTTCAATTCCGGGGAGCCGAAGCCCACGATGCCGGACACCGGGAATTTGCCGGCTGCCATAGAGCCGTAATAGCCTTGTCCCAGCAGCACCAGGGTGTCGTGCAGGCCGATTTTCAGGCGGCGGGCCAGCCCTTCGGCTACCAGCACTGCCTCGTCGCCATCGCGGAGGTATTGTCCGGCGCTGAGCTTGCGCCGGAGCTGGGTGACGCTGTCCTCTGCCTGCGGGTCTATGCCGGCCACCAGGCAGCCCTTGGTCTTTTCGCCGGCGGAGGCCAGGGCGAAGGCCTGAATCCGGGGGGCAACCGCCGAGATGCCCGGGAGTCGCTGCAGGCTATCCTGCAAGCTGCCCTCGCCCTCGAAGCTGTTCTCCAGGGTTTGCTCCTCCCAGTAAGCCACGTGTTGCACCTGCAGGTAGCCGCTGTAGAAGCTCACCACGTTTGCAATCAGGTTGTTGAAGGCCCCCTGTTGCAGGCTCATGGAGAAGGCGGCCAGCACCACGGCGCACCAGACGGAGGCCATGGTGATGAGCGTGCGGCTGCGGTTGCGCCATAGGTTGCGCCAGGCTAAGATGAAGAGCATAAGCGCTTGCTTTGAGGTGAACGAATAGGTTGCTATTTGCCGATGCGGGTCATGTTTTCCGTGGTGAAAAAGGAATCCGCCAGCGGCTGGTCGAAGACCAGGCTGTTGTAGGCAATGACCGTGCGGTGGCCGCGTTTGCCAGCCGGCGTCATCTCCATGCGGGCGGACAGCAGGCGGCCGCCCAGCATTTTGAGGTCCGAGCCGACCATGGTCTGGCTGATGGCGCCATCCTCATCGTAAAACTCCACGCGCATTTCCACATGGTCTTTTTTGTCAATCCACAGCAGCAGTTTTCCCCATACCACGGCCGCTTCCGGCTTGGGGATCAGTTCGATTTTATGGCATTCCCTGCCTCCCTGCAGCTCGGTGCCCAGCAGCCGGTGGGTGTAGTCCGAAACGGCGGAGGACTCCTTGACCAGGTCGTCGTTGGTGAAGTCGGTGCCCATCCAGGACTGGGACATCATGGAGGGTGGCAGTTTGATGTTGCGTTCGATGGAGGGAATCCAGTTCCAGACCTCCTTTTTGCGTTTGAGGAAGGTCACGCCTTTGTCCTTGGCGGGGGATTGCACCAGCACCAGGGCCAGGTCCTGTCCCTTGCTCCAGGTCTTGATTTTCATGTCGCGCGACCATTTTGGGCGCACGGTGGTGATGGTCATTTCTGCGATGGAGGTGTTGCCCCTGGCGCGATCGTCTGCTTTTTTGACGATGGCGTAGGCGCTTTCCGCGTCCTGGGGCCTTGCGTTGGTGGCGGCGGCCAGGAGCAGCAGGAGGGTGAGGAGTTGTTTTTTCATGGCGTCGGTTGGTGAAGTCTGTTGCGGTGCCGTTTTTGTGCTGGCGGTAAGCTCAGGTATTTGTTCATTTGGAGTCAATTCGACAAAAATAGCGAATTGGGGGCAGCGCGCGGGTGATTTTTCTCATCAGTTGGAAGTGATATCAGTAAAAAGGAGTAATATCGGAAGATTCACTTTGTTGGCGCAAGTTATTGGAGCTTTTGCGATTTGTTGCGCCGTTCCTCCACGAAAGGCTAGCGTTTCAGCAAGAGTGGAGCGCAGCGGCTCTTGCGGTGTGAAGGACGATGCCCGGGGATTTGCTTGCCTGAATAGTAGTCTTTCGGCATAAGCGTGTCGCCAGTCGCAAAGACTTCGAAAGCTTTTGACAGTCATGAAGTCTGCTATTGGCCCGCAAAAGCCGCTGCACTCCACTCTTGCTCGAACTGATGCAACAAAAGCGCGCGGTCAGGCCCGCTGCCAGCATTTAGGCAGTCCTCATGGCGTGGACAGGTCTTTCCAAGATGACAAAGTGGGGAGACTTTCGGCGAGGGGCTCGCATTGCAGCGACAAAGGTGGTCTATTTCCAGCTTTTTATGATGTGGCGTGGACAGGTCATTCCAATTTGACAAAGTTGGGAGCCTTTCGGCGCGGAGCTCGTCAGATTCGCAGTCCGGAAAACTTAAAAAATCAGAGTATTCAACCCCTTTGCCATTCTTTTTTCAGTAAGAACCCCGAAAAGACAAAACTGGTATAAAATTTTCTTTAATAAAATTAGAAATTTATATGTTTGAAGGTTGCACCATTGCTTTTAACAACCGCAGGTCATAATTTTGTACAAAAATTAAACGCATTTTCATTCTCAAGAAAATTACTACCTGAATCCTGCAAGACTCGTCATCCTCAATGACATCTTAAACTACACGACAAAAACAGCAGCAGGATATCCATCGCCATGGTCCCGATTGGGGAAAATAACAGCCAAACTTGTTGAAATAAGTCGGGTACAACACCGGGCTCTTTCACAGCATTCGCTTGCCGGTTGTCAACACCGGCCAGGTGCCTGTTGAAGGAATGTCCGGTTTTCAAAGCTGAAAAAAGAAATGCCAATTCCCGGGAACAACGGTGAGCAGTCATTTCCCGGCTGACCCGGCAATTCAATTGAGTCCTGAAAAAATCCAAAACTACACACATGGCCGCGCGGGGCAG
>JBEAYO010000475.1:0-3230 GCA_041159285.1 Bacteroidota bacterium
GCGCCAAGGGGACTTTTTACACAACCCCCTTTCCGGGAGGCCAGCGGCATCTGGAAGGGTGGCTGAACAATTACCGATGATTTTATGTGCTTACTGAACTTGTTTCGGCGGGGTCATCGAAGGGGCAAAAAAGCTCTTTTCTTCCCACTTTGTGCCTTTTTTAGGTCAAATAGCTAGGCAATTCTCCCTGAAAAAGCCTTCAAGTGGAAAGAAAATAGCACTTTTTTCCCACTTCGCTGACCCGCCGAAACAAGTCTACTGATTTAAAATGCCGCGGGCTTCAGGAGCAGCCCGCTTGTTTCCGCCAGCCCGAACATCAGGTTCATATTTTGCACGGCCTGCCCCGAGGCGCCTTTGAGCAGGTTGTCTATGATGCTGATGATGAGCAGTTTGTCTTGGTGTTTTTCAAGGTAAAGAAGGCAGTGGTTGGTGTTGACCACCTGCTTCAGCGAGGGGTTCTTGCCGCTGATCCGCGTGAAAGGCGCATGCTGGTAGAAGCCGGCGTAGATGTCCCTGATGCGTTCGATGGGCAAGTCGCAGCGGCAGTATAGACTGGCAAAGATGCCCCGCGAGAAATTGCCGCGCACGGGAATGAAGTTCAGGTTTTGCTGGAAATCCGGCTGCAGCTGCAGCAGGCTCTGCCTGATTTCACCGAGGTGCTGGTGTTCAAAGGCCTTGTAAACAGACAAGTTGTTGTCCCGCCAGCTGAAATGCGTGCTTTCCGTCGGTTGCTGTCCCGCACCGGTGGATCCGGTCACGGCGTGCACGTGCACGTCAGATTGCAGCAGGCTATTTCCTGCCAACGGCAGCAAGGCGAGCTGGATGGCGGTGGCAAAACAGCCTGGATTTGCGATGCGCCTGGATTCCCGGATCTCCCTGGCATTGAGTTCGGGCAAGCCATAGACGAAGGCATTTCCCTGCCTTTTCAGCCGGAAGTCATGGCTGAGGTCTATGATCCTCGACTGGTCGGAGAGGCTGTTGCCAGCCATGAAACCCGCGGAAGCGCCATGGCCCGAGCAGAGGAACAACAGGTCCGGCTCCTCCGGCATTTCCTTCACAAAATGCCCTTCCAGCAGTCCCTCCAGATCCGGATGGGCGGCGCTGAGCTCCTTACCGGCCTGGCTGCTGCTCTGCACGAAGGCGATTTCAGCAGCCGGATGGTAGAGCAGCAGCCGCAGGAGCTCCCCGGCCGTGTACCCGGCACCGCCGATGATGCCGACTCGTATTTTTTTCGATGCCGATGATGTCATGGTGTTTCAGCCGGATTAGCCGCCATGGAATGGTAAATTCCGATTTGGTTGCCCAGTATCCTGGTAAAACCTTTCACGTCCTCGCCTGTCCAGCCGTTGTTCATCTCCCCGTACTTGCCGGCCTCGCTCTGCATGAGGTCGAAGTCGGAGCGGATGCCGCACAGCTCGAAGCGGTAGGGCAGCAGTTTTACATAGACCTCGCCGCTGACGCGCTCCTGGGTGGAGGAAAGGAAGGCCTCGATGTTGCGCATCACGGGATCCAGGAACAAGGCCTCGTGCAGCATCATGCCGTACCAGTTAGACAGCTGTTCCTTCCAATACTGCTGCCATTTCACGAGCACGTGCTTTTCCAGCAGGTGGTGTGCCTTGATGATGATTAGCGGGGCGGCCGCCTCGATGCCAACGCGACCCTTGATGCCGATGATGGTATCTCCCACGTGGGTGTCCCGCCCGATGGCATAGGGTCCTGCGATGGCCTGCAGCGCGGCGATGGCTTCCATGGGATGCCTGTATGACTGGCCATCGATGCCATGCAATTCGCCTTTTTGAAAGGACAGGGACAATGTCCTGGGTTCCGTTGCCTGCAAGGGGGTGGGGTAGGCCGCCTCCGGCAGCGGCAGGTGGGAGCTCAAGGTCTCGGCCCCGCCCACGCTGGTGCCCCAGATGCCCTGGTTGATGGAATAAGTGGCCCTGGACTTCGTCCACTCGAAGCCATGCTGCCTGAGGTAGCTGACCTCCTGTTCCCTGGAGAAGCGGTGGTCTCGGATGGGCGTGATGATTTCCAGGCCGGGGCAGAGCACCTGGAAGGCCAGGTCGAAGCGGACCTGGTCGTTGCCGGCGCCTGTGCTGCCGTGGGCGATGGCATCGGCGCCCAGCCGGGTGGCAAATCGGGCGATTTCCATGGCCTGGAACATGCGCTCGGCGCTGACCGACAGGGGGTAGGTGTTGTTCCTCAGCACGTTGCCGTAGATGAGGTAACGGATGCACTGCTCATAGTAGTCCCGAAGGGCGTCCACGCAGTGGAAGGAGCTGGCGCCCAGTTGCAAGGCCTGTTCCTCCAGGCCCGCGATTTCCTGGGCCGAGAATCCCCCGGTGTTGACGGTGACGGCATGGACTTCGTGGCCGAGTTCCCGGGTCAGGTAAACGATACAGAAGGAGGTATCCAGCCCTCCTGAGTAGGCGAGTGTAATTGTCATAGTTAAAAAGCCTGCTTTTAGCGTGAGGTCTGGAGCATCTCGACGATGTCTAACTGCTTGCCCATTGCCTCCTCTTCCGCCTTGCTGGGGGCCAGCATGCCGGTGCAAAGGCACATTTTGCGGCCGCAGCGGATGAGGATGTCGTAGTTCGGGCAGGATTGGCATCCATTCCAGAAGGCCTCGTCCTGGGTGAGTTCTGAGAAGGTGACGGGGCGGTAGCCCAGTTCCGTATTGATTTTCATGACAGCCAGGCTGGTGGTGATGCCGAATACGCGGGCATGGGGGTATTTGTCGCGTGCCAGGTTGAAGGCCATTTTCTTGATGGTGCGGGCCAATCCGTTTTGCCGGAAGGTCGGGTCCACCACGAGCCCGGAGTTGGCCACGTACTGGCCGTGGCTCCAGATTTCGATGTAGCAGAAGCCGGCGAGTTGTTCGCCGGCCAGGGCGATGACGGCGTTGCCGGTTTCAATTTTTTTCCTGACGTAGTCTGGCGACCTTCTGGCGATGCCAGTGCCGCGTTGCCGCGCGGATACTTCGAGGAGGGAGCAGATAGCCTCGGCGTAATGGGCGTGCTCTGGCTTTGCAAAATGAACTGTTACATTCATGTTGAGCAAGTTTTCAGGATGCCTGGATGAAAACGGGGCTTGCCCGGTATCATCCCAGGTCGGTTTTTAAATGTTGTGCAAAGCTTTATCTGGAAAGGCAGGCGGAAGGGAATACTTCCGCAGATTGGCGGTGGTAAATATAATTCGCCCTCACGGGCGCAGGGACATGCGACGCGGCT
>JBEAYO010000476.1:0-3217 GCA_041159285.1 Bacteroidota bacterium
GGCGGGCGAAGCCCGCCGGCGCGGGGAAGTTTTTTTTAGGGCGCGGGGCGCAGCCCCGCGCCCTTTCCGGGAGGCCGGCGGCATCTGCAAGGGTGGCTGAATAGTTACTTATTTGTTACACCATCAACTTCTGCTGGGTCACAGGTCGAAGTCCGCCTCGGTTTTCAGCAGGCTGGCCCTGCCGGGGAAAGCCGAGGACAAGGCAGCGAGCAATCGTTCGGACAGGCGACCTTGCCCCAATGCCCGCAGGTGCTCCATGACCTGTCTCACTTTGCGGCCCGGGGCAGGGCCCAGGTGGGAGGATAAGTAGTCCTTGAGGGAGCTCTCATAGAGATGGAACAAGGCTTCCGCATGTTGGGGCAGCAGGTGCTGATCTGACATCAACAGCAGCTCCAGGGAGGGGTGCTCCTGCACCAGCTGCAGCAATTGGTCGGTTCTTTTCTCCCTGGCCAGCAGCTGGGCCAGGGTGGGCAGGTGATCACGCCGGGTGAGCTCCTCCAGCAAGCCTTGCACAAATGAGTTCCAGTCTTCCGGGCAGTGTTTCCGGCAGATTTCAAGGTATTCAAAGCGAAGGGTTTCCAGGAAGAGCCGCCTTGAGAGCTGGGTGGCCAGTTCGCGGTTGCCCTGCTGCGCTGCCACCTGCAGCAGTGCCACCAGCAGCCTTTGCCGCAGGGGGGCTTCCCCCACGAATCTGATCCCCTGCTCCAGCAATGGCTGCACCAGGCCGAGCTGCTGCCTGGGCTCCAGCAGGTCCAGCAGTTCCTGCAGCGAAGCCGGCGTGGACAAGTAATGCAGGGTGAATGCTTCCATCCTGGCTGCAAACTCCGGATACTGCAGCAAGCGGACTTTTGCGCAAAGCATCTCGCCGCGGTGGCTGGCCGGAAGCCCCGGCTTCTGTAATTCGTCCTCCAGGGCTTCGAGGAGTTGTTCCCGCTGGGCAGCCTCGTCGCTGAGTCGCTCAGCCAGCCCCAGCAAATTGCCAGATAGATCATTCAGGTAATAAGCGGGCCTGGGAAAGCTGCCGAGGGCGAACAGCCAGATGTCGGCTCGAAGGGTCCTGGGCAATTCCGAATGCGCCAAATGCTGCAGTAATGAGAAGGCCTGAAGCGTCAACTTTTGAATGGCATCTGTCCGCTCGTGGATTTTCCGGAGCAGCGGGGCCAGTTGGTCCAGCATGGCGCCGAGTATGTGCCAGGCTTCTGCATATTGCTGCAGTGCCAGGGCGCCGGAGGCCTGGGCCAGCAGGGTCTCCAGTATTTGCTGGAGAAACTGGATGGCAGGCATGCCGGGGCGCGAGCGGTGGTGACGGATAGGCTGCAGGCAATTCTCAAGGATCCGTTCGTATTTCAGGCGGTTGTTGTGGAACTGGACCTTGCTTGCGAAGCGGGTTTTCAGGGTCAGGGCGAACTGCCGGTTTGCCCTGGCATAGCTGCTGACAAAGTCCTGCAATTCCTCCAGCGACAGTTCCTTCAGGACGGCGGTGGTGCTCAAATTGTTTTCACGGGATCTGGGTTTGTTTTCCGCCGGTTGTTTTTCCGAGGTTAGCAGGTGTCGCAGGGAGAGCAAGCCGGCTGCCACGTGGCTGCACAAGTTTTTGGCAGTAAAATCGGGGCACGTGCAGGAACAGGCTTTGACTTTAGAGGGGCTTATTTGCATTTCCACTTCCTGGTCCGCCACCCTGGCCGTCCATAGATGCCGTTCTCGTTCTTTCAAATCCTGGACAAGGCCCTCATCCAGGAATTTTTCTGCCTGCAGCAGGCAGGTTTCATCCAGTTGTTGCTCCAAATCTCTGAGTAAAAGCTGCACTTTTCAATTATTTTTGAACAATGGGGTGAAAGAGGATTCTTGGAAGGGAGGGCGACCCAAAAGCCCCGCGAGCCTTTTGCGAGAAGGCGCCTCGCCAAAGGTTCTTTTGAGACAGCCAGCTGCCTCCTGCAACTTCAAGCCAAAAACAAAACGCTGCCTCCCTGCATCTTTTCACGAAAACAACCTGTAAAAATAAGAAAGCATTCCACTTGCTGTCCGAATCTTCTTAACTTTGAATAAATAAAATCACAATACTGAATGAAAACCCTGTGCCTGATACGCCACGCCAAGTCCAGCTGGGACCACCCTGAGCTGGAAGACATCCACAGGCCGCTCAACGACCGGGGGCTTCACGACGCGCCGTTCATGGCCAATATGCTGAAGGCCCGCGGCCTCCAGCCGGATGCCATCGTAAGCAGCCCTGCCGTCAGAGCCATGGCCACAGCCTTGTTTTTCAAGACAGTCCTGGAGGTGAAAGACTCAAACGTGCTGGTCCGGGATGCCATCTACGAGGCAATGCCGGCCACCATCCTTCACCTGGTGCGAAACTTTTCCGACGACTTCAGCACCGTATTGCTGTTCGGGCACAATCCAACCCTCAACAGCGTTGTCAATATGTTCTCTGAGGAATACATCAGCAATCTCCCTACCTGCGGGATCTTCCTCATACAGGCTGAAATCGGCTCCTGGGCCGATTTCAACCAGAAAATGCCCTGCTCTTGCAACCTTTACTATCCGCGACTGTATTCCTGACCGGTGCCAGGTGGAATCATCAGAGCCTGTGGGTGGACGATGGTCTTTTTTGGGACGGGGTTAGTGCAAATTAAAAATCAGTGAAAGCAGAACGCATCATGAAATATACGGGATATCAACCGACGACCCTTTTCTTTTTCCTGGGATTCCTGCTTGCCATGGTCACTTCCTGCACGCATTACGATAAACTGCCCTTGAGCGGAAAAAAGCTGGTGGAGGTGCTGGCTGACCTTCACGTGGCCGAGGCTGCCCTGATATCCTACGAGGAGGATAAGAAGGATTCCATCGCTGCTCGCTATTACCGCGACATCGCCGCCATCCATGACATTGACCTGGAGGACCTGGATACCTGCATAGCCATCATGAGAAGAAATCCCGTACTCATGCAGCAGGTCTATGACCAGGTGCTGCTGCAACTGGAAGCGGAAAAAATGCGGCGGTAAAGTTTCTTGCGGGCAGCTGCTGTCTTAATATATCCGACGCGGTTTCGATACTACTTGTCACGCCAGTGTAGTTTGGCCTTCGGATTGTGCGCACGGCGGAACAAGGGGCTGCTGTGCGCCCAACATCCCCGGGATGCGGTTCCCCTTCTTGAAAAGGGCTTGGAGCGCAGCCCCGCGCCCTAAATTTAGAGGCTGTCTCAAAAGACCATTGGCGG
>JBEAYO010000477.1:0-3191 GCA_041159285.1 Bacteroidota bacterium
GCGCGCCGCCGACCGCCCTTCTCGGAAAACAAGCGGCATTTGCAAGGGGGGCTAAACAGTTACGATTTATTTTGCTGGTGCAGATTAGCCTTTGCTCATAAGGGCTTGATTGCCTTTTCATAAAGTGCAATCCAGTCAGCTGTGCTCATTTTGCCCGCCAGATTGCCGAGCAGTTCGAAGGGGATCAGCTCCGGCTTTTTAAAGCGAATGCAGCTTTTCCCCATGTCCGGCTTTTTAAGCCCGGCGGAGTTCCAGGCATCAAGGAACCAGTCCATGAGTGATTCGCTGGCATAGATACCCATGTGGTAGAAGGAGATGAAGTTTTTCTGGCTGGCGATGCTCATGAAGGGCAGGGGCTGTTTGGGGTCGCAGTGATAGCCCGCGGGATACAGGGAATGCGGCACAGCATAGGCTATCATCCCGTAACCCGTGGTTTCTACGAAGCCCGGAGGCAGGTGCTCAAGGATGGTACTGCGGAGTTTTGAAACGGCGGGCCTCCGGTCATCGGGAAGTTGCCGGATGTAGTCATCGGGAGAGCTGGCGTCGATTTTCATAAAAAAGGTTCAAAGTCTCAGTCCACAATCATGCCGGACAGCTGCTGTTGGCGGATGGACTTGGGCAGCTCGCGGAACTCGTACTGCTGGTTGCGCAGTTGCGGGACAAGCCCGGCCTCGTGGATGGCCCGCTGGATGCCGTCGGCGGTGAAGCGGAAGCGGGCGCCGGCAGCCGACACCACATTTTCCTCTATCATGATGCTGCCGAAGTCATTGGCGCCGGCATGGAGGCAGAGCTGGGCCACCTGTTTGCCGACAGTCAGCCAGCTGGCCTGGATGTTGATGACGTTGGGCAGCATGATGCGGCTCATGGCGATCATGCGGATGTATTCGTCGCCGGTGCAGGTGTTGCGGGCGCGCTTGAGCTTCTTCAGGATGGTGTCCTCGTCCTGGAAGGGCCAGGGGATGAAGGCCAGGAAGCCCTTGGCATCGGCCGGTTTTTCGGACTGCACCTCCCGGATCTTCGCCAGGTGCTGCATGCGTTCCAGGTTCGTCTCGATATGGCCGAACATCATGGTGGCCGAGGTGGTGAGCCTCAGCTGGTGGGCTGCCCGCATGACGTCGAGCCATTCCCTGGCGCCGCACTTGCCGGCTGAGATCAGGCGCCGCACGCGGTCGTCGAGGATTTCCGCCCCTGCGCCGGGGAGGCTGTCCAGGCCGGCCTCCTTCAGGGCTTTGAGCACTTCGTAGTGGGTGGATTTCTCCAGTTTGGTGATGTGGGCGATTTCCGGGGGGCCGAGGGCATGTAGCTTGAGATTAGGGTAGAGCGACTTCAGCTCCCGGAACAGGTTGGTATAGAAGTCGAGGCCCAGGTCGGGGTGGTGGCCACCCTGCAGCAGCAATTGTTCGCCGCCGAACTCGAAGGTTTCCTCTATTTTCTGTTTGTACTCCTCGATGGTGGTGATATAGCTCTCCCCATGTCCCGGGCGGCGGAAGAAGTTGCAGAACTTGCAGTTGGCGATGCAGACGTTGGTCGTGTTGGAATTGCGGTCAATGATCCAGGTGACGGTGTTGCCCGGCACGTGGTGCTGCCGCAATTGGCTGCCGACGTACATCAGCGATGCTGTTGGGGCATTTTCAAATAAAAAGACCCCTTCTTCCGCCGTGAGGTGTTCCAGGCGGAGGGCTTTGTGGAGTAGTTCGTCAGTATGCATGGCTGTTGTTTTCATGGTGATTCAACTTGTCAGAAGCGGCTGCTGTAGTTTGGAGCCTCTTTGGTGATGGTGACGTGGTGCGGGTGACTCTCCTTGATGCCGGCGCCGGAGATGCGGACGAAGCGGGCCTTCTGGAGGTCCTCCACCGTGGCGGCTCCACAATAGCCCATGCCGGCGCGCAGGCCGCCGAGGTACTGCACCATGACTTCCTCCACGCTTCCCTTGAAGGGGACCCGGCCTTCAATGCCTTCAGGCACGAGCTTGCGCACGTCGTCTTCCACGTCCTGGAAATAGCGGTCTTTCGAGCCTGCGCCCATGGCGCCGAGTGAGCCCATGCCTCGGTATACCTTGAATTTGCGTCCTTCGAACAGGACAGTCTCCCCCGGGGCTTCCTCCACGCCGGCGAACAGGCCGCCGGCCATGACGGTGCTGGCGCCTGCGGCGATGGCTTTGACGATGTCGCCGGAGTATCGAATGCCGCCGTCGCCGATGACTGGGATGCCGGAGCCCTTGAGGGCGCTGGATGCTTCGTAAATGGCGGAGAGTTGCGGGACGCCGACGCCTGCCACGATGCGCGTGGTGCAGATGCTGCCAGGTCCGACGCCCACTTTCACGCCATCCACCCCGGCCCGTGCCAGCGCTTTGGCTCCTTCGCCGGTGGCCACATTGCCGCCGACCACCTGCAGTTCGGGAAATATTTTCTTGATCTGTGCGACGGATTCCAACACGCCCCGCGAGTGGCCATGGGCGGTGTCCACGCAGATGACGTCCACACCTACATTGACCAGGGCCGTGACCCGCTCCAGGGTGTCGTAAGTGACGCCGACGGCTGCGCCTACGACCAGCCGGCCGAAGCTGTCCTTGCAGGAATTGGGGTAGTCCTCCACCTTCATGAGGTCCTTGTAGGTGATGAGGCCCGCCAGCTTGCGGTGTTCGTCCACCACTGGGAGCTTTTCGATCTTGTGTTTCTGCAGGATTTCCCGCGCTTTTTCGAGGTCGGTACCGACCGGGGCGGTGATGAGGTTTTCAGCGGTCATCACCTCGCGCACCGAGCGGTCCATGTTTCCTTCGAAGCGAAGGTCGCGGTTGGTGAGGATGCCGATGAGCCTGCCTGATTTGTCCGTGATGGGAATACCGCCAATGCGGTAGTGCCTCATCATGGCGAGGGCATCGCGCACCAGGGCATCTTCGTCCAGCGTCACCGGGTCGAGGATCATGCCGCTTTCCGAGCGCTTTACCTTGCGCACCTGTTCAGCCTGTGCCTCGATGGACATGTTCTTGTGGATGATGCCGATTCCACCCTGCCTGGCAATGGCGATGGCCAGTTTCTCTTCTGTCACGGTATCCATGGCGGCAGAGACGATGGGCACCTTCAGCCGCAATCTGGCCGTAAACCAGGTGGAAATGTCTACTTCGCGGGGAAGGACTTCAGAGTAGGAGGGTACGAGCAGGACGTCGTCAAAGGTGAGCGCTTCACCTGCAA
>JBEAYO010000478.1:0-3186 GCA_041159285.1 Bacteroidota bacterium
GACCCCCCTAACCCCCCCCGCCCGCGGGGGGTGGGCCCCCCCAACCCGCGGCGGAAGGGGGATTTTAGGCGCGCGGGGCTTTGCCCCGCGAGCCTTTTGCGAGAAGACGACTCGCCAATTGGGTATTTTGAGACAGCCTCGGCCCTTTCCAGGGCAATCGGCACCGGAGGAGCAAAATGCCAGGGCTTTCCAGACAGGCCCTCTCCGCGCCCTTCTCAAGGCAGAGAGCAGCTCACGGCAACTCTGACACAGGCCCAAGCATGTACTCCTTGATGTTAAGCCAGTGCTTTCAAGGGATTCAATTTTTACCAGGATATGGTTGCCAATTCGGTACCTAAAAAAGCCCCCGGCCAAATTGGCACAGCCACTGCAATTTTAAATGTCAAGAAATGATAACTAAAATCATCAAACTTTTTAAGCAAAGCTATTTTAAGTGTTCACAAAATTCAATAAGTTCACGGCTGTAAAAAGCAATAATATCTTTTGTCATTCTGCATTTGGAGTAAATTAAATTTGCAAAAAAGCAATTTATTCCAATCAAAGGTTTCAAACTATATAAAATCTGCACAAGATGACCTACGACACCAACAACATCAGAAACATCGTCCTGCTCGGCCACCCCGGCAGCGGCAAAACCACCCTCTCGGAGACCATGCTGTTCGAATCCGGCGCCACCAACCGCCGCGGCAGCGTACAGGAACAGAACACCGTATCGGACTACACCGACATAGAGCATGAGCGGGGAAACTCCATCTTCTCCACGCTGATGCACGACGACTGGCGAGGTAATAAAATCAATGTGCTGGACACACCCGGCTTCGATGATTTCATCGGCGAGGTCGTCTCTTCTCTGAAAGTTTCCGCCACCGCCCTGATGCTGCTGAATGCAAAGAGCGGCGTGGAAGTAGGCACTGAACTGCTGTGGGAATACGTAGATGCATTCAAGACCCCCTGCCTGTTTGTCATCAACCAGCTGGACCATGAAAAGGCGGATTTTGAAACCACCCTGGAACAGGCGAAATCCCGCTTTGGAAGCGCTGTGCTGCCCTTCCAATATCCGCTGAACCCCGGCAGCGGCTTCAATTCTATCATCGACGCCCTGCGCATGGTCATGTACGTCTTTCCTGCCAATGGCGGAAAACCTGAAAAAAAGCCCATACCCGATTCGGAAAAGGACAGAGCCGCTGCCATGCACCAGGCGATTGTCGAGGCAGCGGCCGAAAACGACGAGGAATTGATGGAGCGCTATTTCGACCAGGGGACCTTGTCAGAGGAAGACCTCGCTTACGGTCTTCGCATTGCCATTGGCAAATGCTCCATCTATCCAGTTTTCAGCTGCTCAGCCACCAGAAACATGGGCAGTGGCCGCATCATGGGCTTCATCAACGACATCTGCCCCTCGCCGGCAGAGAAATTCCCCGCCAGGCTGACTGGCGGCACAGAACTGAAATGCGACAGCACTGGCGATTCCACTATTTTTATTTTCAAAACACACCATGAGCCGAGAATAGGCAATATCTCCTATTTCAAAGTCTTCTCCGGCATCGTCAAGTCTGGAGACGAACTGGTGAATGCCCAGAACCGGACTGTTGAAAGGTTCGGGCAACTCTACATCGCCAACGGGAAAAACAGGCAGGCCGTCCAGGAATTAAAGGCGGGAGACCTCGGCTGCGTGGTCAAACTCAAGAACTCTCATACCAACCACACCTTGAATAAAAAAGGAATAGACCGCGCCATCGAACCCATTCCCTTCCCCAATTCACGTTTGGAAGTGGCAGTGCACACGGCTAACAAGAACGACATGGAGAAGCTCATGAAGGGCTTGTTCGCCTTTGCAGAGGAGGATCCCACCCTGATTGTGGAGCAATCTGCCAGCCTGAAGCAAACCCTGCTCTATGGACAGGGGCAGTTGCAGCTGGACCTGGTAAAGCATCGCATGGAAACGGAATATGGCGTAAACATGGATTACATAAGGCCGAGAATTCCGTACCGCGAAACTATCACGAAGGAGTCGAATGAAATGTACCGCCACAAGAAGCAGACCGGCGGAGCTGGCCAGTTCGCAGAAGTTCACATGCGCATTGAGCCCTGGCACGAAGGAATGCACGACCCACACGGATTGACAGTCCGAAACAAGGAGACAGAGGAGCTGCCCTGGGGAGGCAAACTTGCATTCTACTGGTGCATCGTGGGCGGATCCATCGACGCCCGTTTCTCAAGTGCCATCAAGAAGGGAGTGCTTCACAAAATGGAAGAAGGCCCGCTGACCGGCTCCAACTGCCAGGATATCAGGGTGTGCATATACGACGGTAAAATGCACCCTGTCGATTCGAATGACATGGCGTTCATGACTGCGAGTATTCAGGCCTTCAAGGCAAATTTTGAAAAAGCCGGGGCACAGATTCTGGAGCCTATTTACGATGTGGAGATTCTATGCGACGGGGAGGTGATGGGCGACGTGATGGGAGATTTGCAGACAAGGCGTGCCATTATCCTGGGCATGGGATCGGAAGGGCATTATCAAAAAATCATGGTGCGGGTGCCGCTGGCAGAAATGTACCAATATTCGTCCACGCTTCGCTCCATTTCCCAGGGCAAGGCGAAGTTCAGCAGGAAGTTCGCAGAGTACGCAGCCGTCCCTACGGATATTCAACAGCGGCTCATTGCGGATCACAAGGCGCACGCAGGGGATGAGGAGTAATAAGTTCTGTATTTTGCCTCCGGAAAGGGCAGTCGGCTGTGCTCAAATGCGCGCCGCCGACTGCCCTGAAACCCTCCCCTGTGACCTGCGGGCAAGGTCTGCCGGCCGCAAGGGGAAGTTTTCAGGGCGCTGGCCTGCGCCCGGCACGCTTTTCAATGCAGGGAGCAGCGCTGCTGCAACTTTTAACAAAAGCAAAACGGTGGAAATCAAGGATTTTATCCCTGCTATTGCAGGATTAAGGTGCGGAAGATGAGTTTTAAGGGAAATAATGAGCTCCGGCGGAAGGGATTACCAGGCCTTTGAGAAAGGCAGAGGAAGAAACTTCAAGAAGTACGAAGGCCATGATAAAAGGGCAAAAAAAAACGGTTTTGCAGGCAATACCCGCAAAACCGTCGTATGATAATTTGTTGATAGTCAAAAAAAAGCTGGCGGTGACCTACTCTCCCACCTTTTAGGGGCAGTACCATCGGCGCAGAAGGGCTTAA
>JBEAYO010000479.1:0-3183 GCA_041159285.1 Bacteroidota bacterium
GGCGCGCCGCCGACCACCATTTCCGGAAAACAAGCAGCATCCGCAAGGGATGCTAAGCAGTTGCTATATTTTCAATAAATGAGCGCCAAGCTGGCTTCTATCAAGGGGCAAATGTATGATATCACGGGTTATATCGTGAGCATTTGACGGAACTTCACCCTAAAGCCCTCATTCATCTTCCATGAGCTCCAGGCCCTGAAGAATGCCTTTCTCAATGGCCGGGACCCCGCGCTCCATCCAGACCGGCTTGGGAGCCCCCATGAGGTAGTGGTCGAAAAACTGGCTCATGCGCAATTGAAAATCCTTTCTGTTTTGCAGCTTGACCGGCCAGTGCGGCTCCCCGTTGTAGTTCAGCAGCCATGCCTGCTTGCCGAGGCGGCGCAGCGCCACAAAGTATTCGATGCCCTGATACCAGGGCACATGTCCGTCGCTGTCGTTGTGCATGATGAGCACTGGCGTATTTACCTTGTCGAGGCTGAAAAGCGGCGAGTTTTCCAGGTAGCGAAGCGGATACTCCCAAATGCTGCCACCAATCCGGCTCTGTGTGTGCTCGTATTGGAACGCCCTGCTCAGGCCTGTCTCCCACCGGATGCCGCCATAGGCCGACAACATGTTGACTACCGGCGCCCCGCTCTCGGCGCAGCGGAACAGACTGGTCTTGGTAAGCAAATAGGCGACCTGGTAGCCTCCCCAGCTGTGCCCCTGCAGGCCGATGCGGTCCTTGTCAACAAAGCCCTTGTCGATCAGCGAAGTGACACCGGACACCACCGCATTAAGGCAACTCTCGCCCGGATAGCCCTCCCGGTAGGGAATGTCGGGATTGAAGACGAGGTACCCCCTCGCGGCATACCAACTGTAGTTGATGGAAGAGCGCCCCGGGACCAGGGTCCTGTGGCTGTGCAACTCATCGCTGCTGCGTTCATAAAAATTGACAATCATCGGGTACTTGTTCCGGGGATTGAAGCCTGCCGGCTTTGCCAGCAAGCCCTGCAGGCGGGTGCCGTCCAGGGAAGTCCACTCGTACAATTCAATGCTGCCCCAGGCATATTCCGACTGCTGCGGGTTGGCCTGGCTGATCCTGCGGACGTTCCGGAAGCTGAAGTCCGTGTACAGCAGGTCGGGGAACAGCTGGAAATTTTCCTTTGTAAACAGCAGGCGATCTGCAGATTTTGCCTTTTGAGGCCTGCTGCTGTATTGGAAGTCTTCCTTCACGATTTGAATGGGCTGGCCGGCGCCGAGCAGCAGGAAGGCGTAGCCGCTGGCCTTGGTCTGCTCATCGAACAGGTGCAGCAGCAGCCGCTGGCCCGGCGCAACAAATCGCTCCTCCGGATCGAGGCGGGCATAGCGGTAAACGGTGCGGTTTTTTCTGCCGTTGGTGAGGTTGACAGGGGGCTGGACACCGGTGGGGTCCACCTGCCAGATGTCGTAGCGGTCGTAGATCAGCATCTGGGCGTCGTCTTTTGTCCAGGTGGCGATGCCGTAGGAGTTGGGGTAGTCGGGCACGTCGTTCAGCTCGTCAAAGAAGGGATGTTTTTCATTGGAGGTAATCCGGCGGATTTCTCCGGAGTTGACCTGGCAGGAAAACCAGGCGCTGTCGAGTTCGCTGTACCAGTATGCGAACTTGCCGCCGGGGGAGAGGCGGGGTGTGCCGCGCAGCCCGCGGGCGATTTCCCGGCGGGTGCCGTTTTGCAGGTCCACCAGCCAGAGGTCGCGGCGGGCGCTGCCCTCCCAGGTGATGAGTTGCTGGTAAGGGACCTCTGTGTAGCCGAGGGCCACCGCTGCGTTTCTGTCGGAGTCGTAGGTCATTTCCGGCATGTCGGCAGAGGCAAGGGGGATGAACTTGTTTGCGGCTATGTGCCAGACGACATCGTAGGAGCGTTTTTTCTCGGTTTCCAGCAGTGTTTTCTGGTGGGTGTGGAGCAGGCCGTCGCTGGTGTTCCACACTTCCACACTGACGATTTCCTCCTCCAGCAGGGAGGTGTCCTGAAGCAGCGGTCGCGGTGTCATTCCCAAAAACAACATGGTGCCGTTCTTGCTGAAGACGGGACGGGCATGCTCGCTGAGTATCCATTTTTCGGGCAGGAAGGTGGCGGCCGTATCGGCGATGACATTGGCCGAGTCCTGGCCCTCTGTCCAGAAGCAAAGGGTGAAGGGGGGCACCTGGGCCTTGGAGGTGTCGAAGTTGGCGAGGAAAGCCAGCTGGCTGCCTTTTTCATCGAGGCACAAATGCCGGTATTCGCCCTTTTGGCGCCACAGGGGTTTCAGGGCCGCCTGCTGGCAGTCGAAGAGGTAAACCCCCGGCAGCAGGGTGGAGTCGTTGCCGGTGCTGGTGAGCAGCAGTCGGGCGCCTTCTGTTGCCAGGCGGTAGTCTTTGACAAAGGGCACGACCTCTTCCCTGCCGCTGGCCAGTTCGCGCAGGATGAGTTTGGTGCCGGTTTCCTTGCCTTCCTTTTTGGCTTTTTTCTTCTTGGGTATTTGGGGCTTGGCGGCAGCGGTGGTGTCGGGTGTCGGCGGGGAGGTAGCTTCAGCTGTTGCCTTGGTTTCCTCTTTGGGTTTTTCCTCCTTGGGGGCTTTTTCCACTTCCTTGTGCACGGCAAGCCAGCCGGACCATTTTTCCGGCAGAGAGAAGGATTTGACATCGGGGATTTTCACCAGCGCGTTGCTGGAGAGATCCAGGATGGCGAGGCTGTCCTTGGGCAGTTCGTCTTTTTTCACCTTGCGTCTCCGCTGAGCCTTCAGCGTATCGGTGTGGGGAGAGATTTTGAAAACCAGGAAGCGGCTGTCGGCGCTGAAAGCGGCCTGGGAGCCACGTTCGAAGCTGCGCGTTTGCCCGGTGGTGGCATTCCAAAGCTGGAGGGTGGGGTCGCCTTCTTCAGGCTTCAGGTTCCAGGTGGCCCAGTCGCCGTCGGCTGAGATCAGGGGCCGCTCGATGCGGTTCCAGGAGACCAGTTCTTCTATGCCGGGTTTTTTCTTGGCGGGGGCCTGTGCCAGCAGGTTGGTGGCAAGCAGGAGACTGCCAAGGCACAGGAAGAGGGTTTTGATGCGTGTTGACTTTGCCATTGGTTAGTTGTTTAAAGCATGTTTATAGTTTGTTCGAGCTGAAAAATCAGCGCGGAGAAGCCGGGTTTGTCTAAGACCCTGCGAACAGTTGAAATTCGCCTCTTCGGTGCCGCACAGCTTCCG
>JBEAYO010000480.1:0-3178 GCA_041159285.1 Bacteroidota bacterium
GGCGGAAGGGGGATTTCAGGGTGTCCGGCCGGACTGCGGCCGACCGGACACCCTTTACTGGGCCCCATCGGCGCTGGTGGAACGATGTTCAAAAATGTGCCGGGTCTTGTGAGATAGCCTTCACCGTTCAAAACCGGGTAAAGCCCAGCCTTATTTTGGCAGGCGTAAGCGGATGGCTGGGGCCGCAAAGCACGACGCGTTCAGCGTGCTCCGGCTTCAAGTAAACTGAAACGCGGAGCTTCTTTTCCGCCGCGCCGCGAATCATATTCTGAAAATGCGCAGAGAGGTTCACGACATAGGCAGTGCTATTTGAAGTGGCATTCCCGCCGAACAGGCTGTTGAAGTCATCCCCCTGCCGCGAGATGGCCAGGGTGAGATCCCTGATCACCACCGAGGAGCTGTCGGGAAGAATCTCGGAGACGATAATTTGAGGAACAGGGGTAAAGAGACTGTCGTCGCCCTCCAGCCGGATAATGGGAAGCACCAGCTCTGCCCGGTTGATCACCATGTTGCCCAATTCATCGGCGTAGGGAATCTCAAAGTCAATGCTCAGCCCGGATAGTCCCTGCAGGAAAAGGAGGCTGTCGGAAGCGGAAGGCTGGCTCAGGAACTCGCCTGCAATGCTCCCTTCATAGTCATGCTCGAAATGGGACGTCACCACATCCCCTGAGAATATGGGGAACTGATACACCCTTTGCAAGGTATCCTCCTCGCGGTAATAGGCCCACAGGCCAGCCAGGTTGTTCCTGATATTAAAGCTCACCATGCCCAGGTTGCTGGTGCTTGGACGAATATGGAGGCCCTTGAAGAAGGCCTGAAATGCAGTGGTGCTTTCCAGCGCGGCAGTGTCTGAGTACAACAAAAGATTTGCAAAGGATGCATCCAGGGGAATCCGGAGCTGCGGAATTTGCCTTTCAATCTTCATGGTGTCGGCAGAAGGCATCAGCACACTCACGGAGTCACTGACCTCGGGAATGTAAGTTTTGCTGCCGATTGGGGTACTTTCCGTTTCAAAGCTCTGGTTGGAGTAATACAAGACGGAGTCGGGAAGATCCTGCGTCAGCCTGTAAATCTCGATTCCATAGTTTTCATCTAGCTTTCCGTAGGACAGGGAAGCGTTGTAGGGAAGTACCAGCACCAGGGAATCCAGCACTGCATTTTCGAAATCGGGCGCAATGGAGGTATTGAGGCTGAATTGGGTGTAGATGGACGCCCTCGTCCTGCCGAAGACTGGATCCGTGAAATCACCGCAATGTGCATTTTCATAGTCCGCAGTGAAGGGATCAGGGTCATAGGTTTTGACGGAGTCGGTAACGGTGGAAAAGGCGCGCAGGGTGAGGGTATCTGTGTAATCCAGGAACAGTTCATCACCGGAGAGCAGGTCTGCGCCTATTTCAGAGGGGTCGTTGCAGGAAAAGAGCAGGGGTAGCAATGCTGCCATCAGGCATGAAAAAGATAAAAAGGGAGATTTCATTCGCAAGGCGGTGATTGTTTATGTCGGTAGTTAGTTACGCAGTGCAAAGTTATGATTCCTGCTCGAAAGTTGTTGTCGCACTGCAAAATTGAGGCTGCCTCAAAAGTCCCTCTTGCAAGGAACTTCCTCCTGAAAGGCGCACTTGGCTTCACCCAGCGTGCAAAGAGACTGTTCCAAAAGCCCCGTCGCGCTTTTAAAATTCGTTCCGTCGGTGCTGCTTGGCTTCCGGGAAGGGCACACGGCGGGCCCTCGGTCCGCCATGTGCCCGAAAATCCCTTGAGGCTGCCTCAAAAGACTTTCGCCGCCTCCGGCGGTGAAATAAAAAATTTAATGAATGCCCATTTTTTTGATTTTGCTTTGTAAAATCAAAAAAATGGGCATTCATTCAATTTTTTTTGCGGTGTCAGCTGCCAATGGTCTTTTGAGACAGCCTATTTTAACGAGAAAGCAGCTGGCAATGGCGTCTTTTGACGCCAAGTCCCTCGAAGCAGGAGGCCAGGCGGTATGAGAAAGCAACTTGTGAAAAAGCACCAGCACCAGTTGCTGCAGTCAGCTGAAATCAATTGCCAACAGTTTCCTCTTCCTCCAACAACTCGAGGTAGAAATCCAGGCAGGAAGCAGCGACTTTTTCATTGTCCATGAATTCCAGCACCGGCTTTCCGGATTCCCGGATCATTTTCTCCAGGTTCTGCGATAACTCCTCGCTGCCGAAGACAAGGGCATCGGAGTAGCGGATGGCACCCTGGTGAAGGTTTACATTGTCTCCGTTGAGATAGGCATTCAAATCCTCCCTTTCGAGGCTGTTGATTGAGGCCTTGACCAGGAAAGAATCCGAGAAATTATTTTCAACATTGGAATCGTAAACGGAATAGACAATCTTGGCCCCCTGGAACAGTGGCTCGGTCCGGTAAGCTTCCCGGACGTACAGGGGTATGAGGCTCGTCATCCAACCGTGGCAATGGATGATATCCGGGGCCCATCCAAACTTGCGCACCGTTTCGATGACGCCTTTGCAGAAGAAGACCATCCTGTCTGCGTTGTCGTCGTAGGGATTGCCATCGTCGTCAAAGAAGACGGCCTTGCGCTTAAAGAAATCATCGTTGTCGAGGAAATACACCTGCATCCTTGCACCTGGCAATGAGGCGACCTTGATGATCAGCGGGAAATCATCATCGTCGACAATGATGTTCATTCCTGACAAGCGCACCACCTCGTGGAGGCGGTGCCTGCGTTCATTGATTGTTCCGTATTTCGGCATGAGCACCCTTATTTCCATGCCGTTGGATTGCGTGTATTCGGGAAGTTTTCGAACGATTGCTGAAATTTCAGAAAGTGCCGTGTAAGGTTCCATCTCCTGGGTCACAAATAAGACTTTCTTCTTTTCTACCATTGTATTTACACGAGTTTGATTAAAAAAAACGCTGCGAAAAATATGTTGCAAATATACTAAAAAAAAACAGGGATTTTTGTGCGTTTGTTCCAACAATTCTTTTGACACTGCCTTTCATGCTTTTTAGGCAGTTTCTAATAAAACCCCTACTTTTGCTGAAAGTTGAGGCGATCCTGCTTCTAAAGTCAGGTGTTGTGTGAAAAGTCCGGGCGGCTTGTTCCTCTGAGGCTGCCCAGCCCTTGGAAAGGGCGCCCGCCGGGCCACAGGCCCGGTGGGCGCCGAGGCTGTCTCAAAAGGCTTTCGCCGCCTCCGGC
>JBEAYO010000481.1:0-3176 GCA_041159285.1 Bacteroidota bacterium
ACACAACCCCAGTCTTTTGAGACAGCCTCAAGTTTTTTTCAGGGCGCCCGGCGGGCCACAGGCCCGCCGAGCGCCCATTCCGGAAGCCGTGCGGCATCTGCAAAAGGTGTCAAACAGTTACCAATTACATTTGATAAGCAGAGTTGAACGTCCTGCTCCAATCGAAGCCGAGGAAGCCTCCTTTTTTACGGGAGACAAAGATGAACAAGGGCTTGCCGACGACGTGGTCGTGCGGGACGAAGCCCCAGACGCGGCTGTCTTCCGAGTTGTGGCGGTTGTCACCCATCATCCAGTAGTAGTCCATCTTGAAGGTATAGGAGTCAGTCTGCTGACCGTTGATGAATATCTTTCCATCTTTGACCTCCAGGTCGTTCTCCTCGTAGATGTCGATGATCCGCTTGTAGAGGGCGATGTTCTCGGTGTTGATCTTGACCGTGGCCCCCTTGGCCGGGATGTAGATGGGACCGTAGTTGTCCATGGTCCAGCCCGGGAAGCGCTCATCATCGTGCGGGAAGAGGTAGCCGTTCGAGGGTTCGTTGTGTTCGATGAGGTTGATGGTGATGGAGGGGTCCATCTCGCGAATGTTTTGCACCTGGGCGGAATCGAGCACAAAGACACCCAGCTCCGGGTTGCTGTCATCGACGTTCACGCCGAACTCGGCGAGTTTGTCCAGGTTGATGGAGCCTGTCGGAGACCGCAGGAGGTACCTGTACTGCAGGTGGGAAGGATTCAGGGCGGGTCTTCCGTTGATGTACACCTGGCGATTGACGATCTTGAGGCTGTCGCCGGGCAGTCCGATGCAGCGCTTGATATAGTGGTCCCTTTTGTCCACCGGCCGGGCGTACAGCTCGGCCTTACCCATTTTAATCTGTGCCATTCGTTCCGGGGTGATGGCACTTCGCCGGAAGTCGTTGATGCTCCAGGTCCGTTCCGGGAACACATACACGCTGTCGCCTTCCGGGTAGTTGAAAACCACGGGGTCGTAGCGTTTGACTGGGGTCAGTCCTGGCAGGCGGTAGTATGGCAGGGAGGGCTTGGACAAGTAGGTTTCACCTCCCACGATGGGCAACTGGTTGTGGAGCAGGGGCACCATCAACACCGTCTGCGGGGTTCTGATGCCGTAGTGTGCTTTGCTGACAAAAAGGAAATCACCGACTTTGAGAGAACCCTCCATGGAGGGCGTCGGTATGGTATAGGCCTCGATGAGGAACATGCGGATGAAGGCGGCGGCAAAAACGGCGAAGAAGATGGCTTCTACCCATTCGCGGGAAGGGGATTTGTAGTAGGGGTTTTGCCGCTTGAGCTTTTGCAGTTCCCGCTCGTTTCCGGCGACTTCCGCCTCGTGGAGTTTCTGGCGGTATTCTTTTTCGGCCGGAATCGTCGGGCCGAGGTATTTGTCGGACTTCTCGCGGCCGATCATGTAAAACATGGCCGGGGCATACAGCACCGTCAGGGCGCTTTGCCAGAGCTTGTACTTGCCGAAGGAGCGGACCATGTCAATGCAGAGCCCGACGAAGATGAAGATGTTGACGACCGGGAAGAGCAGCCAGGCAGCATGGCTGGCAGGTTGTCCGACCAGGCGGCACATGACGATGAAGTTCGTGCCGGGAATCAGGGCTTGGCTGCCTTTCACTCCGGCTTTTTCGAACAATTTCATCAGGGTGATGCTGAACAGGACGTAGGAGATGAGAAGAAACAAAAGGATTTCCATGGCGGAAAAGAAAAGTTTAGATTTTAGGTTAGTTTTCGGGGCAAATATAGTTGAAATTACGGGAACGCAAAGACGGCGGCCCGTAGTGTAAGCAATCCGTTTTTTTTTCGCCGGGATCGGCACGTTGGACTTCGGATTTGTGTGAAAAGTCGCCGGGGTGCAGTGCCTATTTTTGAAAAGGACGTGAGACTGTCTCAAAAGCCCCTTCCCCGAGAAGCTTTCCCCTAAATGGCGGGGTTGTGTAAAAAGTCCTTGCGTCATGTTCCGACCGTGCCGCCCTTTCCGGGGAATAATCGGCGCCGGCCGAACGAATTGCCGGGTCTTTTGAGACTAGCTCATTCCGTGGGGAAAGCAATATTTGCAAGGGATGCTAAAAGTTACGGCTGAACAACCCCCTCAATCCATAGTTTTTCAGCCCGGGGGAGTTGGTAGAAAAAAACAGTGACCTTTTTTTGAAATCGCCCTGATTTGGCAGCATCGTATTCGATGCGGACGGCAGCAGACTGCCCTGGCAGCACGGGTTCCTCCGGCCAATCGCTGGCCGTGCAGCCGCAGGTGGTGCGCACAGTCTCCACCTGCAAGGGGCTGGCACCGGTGTTCTTGAAATGGAAGAGATGCACGGCCGGCACCCCGGGAGGCAGCTCACCGAAGTCGTGGCGCCGCGGGACGAGCCATTCCACCGCGATGGCCGGGTCCTGGCGGCCGGCAGGGAGCCCCCCCAGCAGGAGCGAGAAAGAAAGGAAAAACCAGTGCAGCGACATCAGAGCACCTCCCAGGTATGGTCGGAGAGCAGCCGGACAGAGGCCTGGAAGCTCAGCCGCGACTGGCGGCCCCATTCCTCAGGGCCCACCATGGAGAGAAACTCCGTGCCGTCCTCCCTTGAAAATAGGTGGTACACATGGTGAACCACCGGCTTGAAATTCATCTCAGCCAGATAGATTCGCTCCGACATGTCGATGCGCTTGTGAATCTCGCGGGCCTGTTCCGCCAGCAACTCCACCTGCCGGCGGATCTGGTCCAGCTGCCGCTCCGTCTGGTCGTACATGGCGGTCATCGCCTGCCCCTTGATGCGGCCCTTGTCGATGGGCTTGATAATCGCACCACCCACGGAATGAGCATAGGGCAGCAGATGGGGATCTGCTGCCACCTTGTCTTTGTCGATGGGATTCACAAACTGTTCCTTTTCTTCCATTGTAGAAAGTCGGCTTTAAAACTAATAAAGATACAACTGTTTAACACCTCTGGCAGGTGCTGGTTTCCTCTCGGAAAGGGGGTTTATGGGCGCTCGGCGGGCCTATGGCCCGCCGAGCGCCCTTTCCGGAAGCTGTGCGGCACCGGCGGAACCAGCCGCAAGGGACGCTAAACAGTTACTGCAGCAGCATGTTTTCACCAGCCAGGATTGAAATTTCAGATTGCACAATCAACATTTCTACCTATGCAATTGCATCACGGAAACACAAGGACC
>JBEAYO010000482.1:0-3164 GCA_041159285.1 Bacteroidota bacterium
GGCCTGGGGAACGTTCAAAGCGGTGGCGGATCAAGCGGTAGGCGGCAAAGCTGATGGCCTCCTCCTGGGCCGCGACCTTGTCGGCGGGTCTGGCGGTGCCGGTGAAGGGGGAATAAAAGCCGTTGACCGTCTTGCCCAGGAAATATGTGTCGCCCGTTTCGTTGTAAACGACCCAGGCGTCGTACATGGCCGCGCTGATGTGGAAGAGGTTGCGGGCCTGGACCGGTGGCCGAACGAAGTCGCCCTTGATGGCTTTCAGGGTGGCCTCGTTCCAGATCCGCGCCACTGAATGTTGTGCCTGAGCGCTATTGATGGCGAGGAGGTAAATGCAAAAAGCGATTGTCTTTTTCATGTTGATACTTTTAAAAAGCCATGGCAGACAGCAGTGCAGTGCCCTTCTTCGAATAGGGCGCGGGGCTGCTCCCCGCGCCTTAAAAATCCCTTCCGGGCCGAGGTTTAGCTTCGCCGAACCGAGGCCCGGAAGGGATTTTGGGGCGGAGGCTGGTTCAAAAGGCCCGGCAATCAGTTCCGCCGGCGCCGGTTATCCCCCGGGAAGGGCATTCGGCCGGCCGAATGCCCTAAAATCCCCCTTAAGGGGTATTTTATGCGCACGGGACTTTTGCGGGAAGGCGCCTCGCCGAAGGGTCTTTTGAGACAACCTCCGCCCTTTCTCACGACTGAGCAGCACCGGCGTAATAAATTTAAAAAATGCGGATGGTCTTTTGAGACAGAAGCAGGGGATTTTCGCGATAGCAAGAACTGCTAAAAAGGCCCTCGCCCGGTAAATCAACACCGAAATTGCTACTCGGGATTTGAAAGGCAATTGCAAAAGAAACGATTGCCGTGTTAAAAGCATCTTAAAATGTGATTTTTATCACCAAAGTGAGAATACCAGGCTATTATTTTTGCTGCATGAAAAATTGATTTTAACTTTGTAGCTTAAATGCTGCATAAGTTCCACAGGTAACACAACACTTCTTTTTAAAGATACACCTCAAGTATTCAGTCTTTTTGTTGGGTAGTTGCAGAAAGGTCAATCTGAACGGTAGTTGAAAACTCCCTTTGCACGCAGTGGATAAAACAAGTGTCTTAAAATTTTTGTAATCAATTGCGAGGGAGATTATTTGCACGCAAATGGATGGATGTGACAGCGGATACTCTGCCAGGCTGCTACCCTACAGCACAAGATCATGCCAAATGAAAGAATGCCCTCAGAATGGGCGATTCCAAATCCGGATAGCGAAAGATTCCCCTTTCCTCAAAAGACCTTTCGGTTTGCTTCTATTCAGCTTCCTTGCCTGAGGCAGGAATTTAAGGCGGACCGGCAAAGCACCTTCGCCCAGGCATGCGGCGAATGATGCTGAGGCAGAGTTGCTATTTTCATTTTACCTAACCAGTTGCTTTCCAATACTGCAGCTGAAAAAAGTGAAGACCCAATTATTTCTTTTTAATAACAATTAAAACAATCTACAATGAGTTACAAATCTTTGCTACACTCCCTTTTAATGGTAATCCTGCTCGTCATCACCGAGCAGTCGATTCAGGCACAAAACCAGCCCAAGCCGGTTGCCTCCAAGGTGCTGCAGCAAGCATCTCAATACCAGTCCGCCAAGGCCTGGCAACTGCTGAGCAAAGCCTCCTCCCAGGACCTCCGGGCCGCCGGGGTGCAGGAGGAAGTGGTCTCAGCTACCCTGCTGGAACTTCAGGCTGACAAGGTGAAGCAACTGCAGCAACAGCCCCAGGAGCATATCCGCCTCCAACTGCCCGTGGGCCCCAACAATTCCATGCTGGAGCTGTGGCTCTACCGCGCCGAAATAACAACGCCCGAGTTCGAGCTTCGCACCTCTGCCGGCAACGGCACGCTCTTCCCCTATCGCGAAGGCCTCTACTACTGGGGCATCGTCAAGGGAGATGAAAACTCCCTGGCCGCCATCGCCATCAACCAGGGCGAGGTCATGGGATTCGTCAGCATAGGTAATGACAACTTCGTCATCGGCAAATTACAGGATAAAGATTCCCGCTACCACGTTTTCTACAAGGAAGCAGATTTGAAAATGACCCCGGATTTCGCCTGCGGTACGGATGACGAACTGCACAACATGGGCAAGGAACCTTCCGGCACAGTGGAAAAGGCCGCCGACAACTGCGTCAAGATGTACATAGAGATTGACAACGACCTGGTAGTAGCCAAGGGCGGCGTCACCCAGGCCACCGACTACGTGCTCGGCGCTTTCAGCCAGGTGGCCATCCTCTACGCCAATGAGGCGGTCAATTTCACAGTGAACGCCATCTTTGCCTGGAACACGACGGACCCCTACACAGGCACTACCACCAGCAACTACCTGACCCAATTCCGGACCTATCTCAATGGCAACTTCAACGGCGACCTGGCCCACCTGGTGGGCACCCAGGGCAACGGCGGCATCGCCTACCTCGATGTGTTGTGCAACAAAGCCTACGGCGTAGGCTACAGCGATGTCAACCTGACCTATTCCAACGTGCCTACCTACAGCTGGACCATCGAGGTGCTCACCCACGAGATCGGCCACAACCTCGGCTCCAACCATACCCATGCCTGCGTCTGGAACGGCAACAACACGCCGCTGGACTGCTGTGGCTACAATGCGGGCTATGGCGAGTCCAGCTGCGGAACCGGCTATTCCTGCACCATCCCCAACCCCACCAACGGCGGTACTATCATGAGCTACTGCCACCTGCTCAGCGGCGTAGGCATCAACTTCAACAACGGTTTCGGCACACAGCCCGGCAACCGCATCCGCTCAGAGGTGTACAACGCGCCCTGTCTGACCGTATGCACCACCACGCCAGCCAACGACGCCGGCATCTCGGCCATCAACGCGCCGGTGGGCAATACCTGCAGCAGCACGGCAACCCCGCAGGTGGTGCTGAAAAACTTCGGCACCAACACCCTGACCTCTGTCACGATTCAATACCGCGTTGATGCCAGCGCCTTCAGCAACTTCTCCTGGACGGGCTCCCTGGCCACCAACGCAACTGTCACTGTCACGCTGCCAGCCATCAGCTACACCAACGGCGCTCACACTTTCGAGGCCAAAACCGCCAACCCCAACGGACAGGCAGATGGCAACGCCGCCAACGATGGCAGTACCTCCAGCTTCAACAGACTGTCTGACCAAACCTGG
>JBEAYO010000483.1:0-3164 GCA_041159285.1 Bacteroidota bacterium
TTTCCTGTGGCCAGGCAGCACCTGCGAAACAAGGCGCATGGACTTTTTCACAATTTCTCGGCGGGCATGTGGCCTGCCGGGCACCCTTTCCTGTGGCTGGGCAGCATGAAAAACATCCAGGTGTCCCCCCTACCCTCAAACTGCCAGCGCCTCCCACAATATCTCAACCGGGTGAAAGGCCCGGCGCCCCGTGCCGTCCATAATCTGATGCCGGCAACTGGTGCCCGGCGCTGCGATGACTACCCCCTCCGGCAGCGACCGGATGGCCGGGAAAAGGACCAACTCCCCTATCTTCATGGAGACCTCGTAGTGCTCCGACTCGTAGCCAAAGGATCCCGCCATGCCGCAACAGCCGGACGGTATCATTTCTGTTTTATAATTTTCCGGGAGGGAAATTATTGTCTGAGTAAAAAGCAAAGACGACAAAGCCTTTTGATGGCAGTGGCCGTGCAGCTTGACCAGCCGGCTTTCCCGCGTGAAGGAGGCGGCCGTCACTTTTCCGGCAGCAGCCTCCCGGGCCAGGAATTCATCGATGAGCAGGGTTCTGCCGGCAATGCGCCGGGCTTTTTCCCGCTGGCCTTCGGGAACCAGTTCCGGATACTCATCCCGAAGGGTGAGTATGGCCGAAGGCTCCAGGCCGACAATGGGAATAGAGGAATCCGTCCCTGCATCCAGCAAGTCCACATTTCGGATGGCCAGCTGGCGCGCTTTGAGCACCAGTCCCTTTGACAGCAGGGCGCGGCCGCTTTCCAGATGGTGCGGCATCAGCACCTCATAGCCCAGTTTTTCCAACAGCAGGATGGCTTTCCTGCCAATTTCGAGGTCGTTGTAGTTGGTGAATTCATCGCAGAAAAGGTACACCCGGCCGTTGGGGGAAGCGCTAGCCGGACGGCTGTTGCAGTGCCGGCGGAACCAGGCGTGCAGTGTCATCGGGTTCAATGCCGGCAGGCTGCGCTTCCGGGCAAATCCCAGTGATTGCTTGATGAGACTGGCCGTGAATCGGTTTTTTATTAAAAAATTATACGCGCCGGGCCAAGCCGATGCCAGCCGCTGGGCAGCGGCAAAGTGTCCGATCAGCCAGGCGCGGAGCGGCACGCCGTTCTCCTGGTAATAGTGCTGAAGGAACTCTGCCTTCATCTTTGCCACGTCCACCTGCGAGGGGCACTCTGCCTTGCACCCCTTGCAGGAAAGGCAGAGGTCCATGACCTCGTAAATCTCCTTCCGGTCAAAGGGGTTTCCACCTGTGTCATTGCTCAGGAATTGACGCAGGACGTTGGCCCTTGCCCGGGTGCTGTCCTTTTCGCTGCGCGTGGCCATGTAGCTGGGGCACATGGTGCCGCCGGTGAGTTCCGTCTTGCGGCAATCACCTGATCCGGAGCATTTCTCCGCCAGCCTCAGGATTCCTTCCTGGGCACTGAAATCGAAGTAGGTGCGGACCAGGGGTGGCTTCTGGCCGGCTTCGTAGCGCAGGAATTGATCCATGGGGGGCGTGTCCGTGATCTTGCCGGCATTGAAGACCTTCTGGGGATCGAAGGCCCTTTTTATTTCCTTCAGCAATCCATAGACCTCCTCGCCCAGGACTGAGGAGATGTACTCTCCGCGCAAGCGCCCGTCGCCGTGCTCGCCACTCAGGGAACCCCGGTACTTTCTGACCAGGCTGGTCGTTTCTTCGAGGATGGTGCGGAAGAGCCTTCTTCCCCTCGCTTCCTTCAGGTTCAGCATGGGCTCCACGTGCAGCTCGCCGGCGCCGGCATGGGCGTAATAACAGGCCTTTACGCCGTGGTTGTCGAGCAGGTGCTCCAGGTCGGCAATGTAATCAGGAAGGTCCTCGGGCGACACGGCGCAATCCTCGATGAGGTTGACCGGTTGGGCGTCGCCTCTCATGTTCCGGATGAGCCCCAGTCCTGCCTTCCTGACATCCCACACCAGCCTGGCCTCGTCGCCATACACCACGGGGAAGGCATAGCCCAGGTTGGCAGCCTGCAGGTCGTTCAGCAGGGCCTGGGTTTTAGCCTCGAGTTCTTCCCTGTCGTGGGCCATGAATTCTACCATGAGGATGGCAGCCGGGTCGCCTTGTATAAAGAAGCGGTTTTTATGGTAGGTGGGATGGCCTGCCGTGAAGTCCAGGATGAATTTGTCCACCAGTTCAGAGGCCATGGGCCGGTGGCGAAGTGCCACCAAGTTGGCCAGCAGGGATTCCCGGAGGCTGCGGCAATGGATGCAGACCAGGGCGGCGTTTGCTGGCGGCAGGGGCAGCAACTTTATTTTAGCCGCTGTGACAAAGGCCAGGGTGCCCTCGGAGCCGGTGATGAGTTGACAGAAATTGAAGGGCCGTTCGGAATCGGGACGGTACAACTGGTTGTCAGACAGCATGTCGAGTGCATAGCCGGTGTTTCGGCGCTGGAGGGAGCGCACGGGGTAGTTTTCCTCGATGAGCCGCTGTGCCTTTTCGTGGTTGAGCAGGCGTTCCGTCGCCCTGTAGATGTCCCCTTCCAGGTTGTCGAGCTGGCATTTCCGGGCGTATTCGTCTGCCGACAGGGCACAGAACTCAGCCTCGGAGCCATCGCTGAGAAGCACCTTGAGCGCCAGCACCTGGCTGCGCGTGTCGCCCCAGACGATGGAGTGCAGTCCGGAGGAGTTGTTGCCAATCATGCCGCCGATCATGGCGCGGCTGGAGGTGGAGGTCTCCGGTCCGAAGAAGAGGCCGAAGGATTTTAGCTTTATGTTAAGGTCATCGCGGACAATGCCGGGCTGCACCCATGCCCAGCCTTCTGCTTGGTTGACCTCCAGAATTTTATGGAAGTGTCTGGAGACGTCCACCACAATACCGTTGCCCACGACTTGTCCGGCCAGGGAGGTTCCTGCTGTCCTGGGTATGAGGCTGAGGCGATGCTGGCGGGCGAAGCAGATGAGGGCTTGTATGTCTGCATCGTCTTTGGGTATGGCCACGGCCACTGGCTTTTCCTGGTAAACGGAGGCGTCCGTGGCATAGAGCATGCGCCTGGCGTGGTGTTCCGGGCTTTCATCGCAATAGAGTTCTCCATGAAGCTGGGAGGACAGCGACTTCCAGGGGAGGGCAGCGGGTTGGTGAGTGTTGCTTTGCACGGCTGGTGAGTTGTGAGTTATGAGTTGTGAGTTATGAGTTATGAGTTGTGAGTTATGAG
>JBEAYO010000484.1:0-3162 GCA_041159285.1 Bacteroidota bacterium
GCGAGAAGGCGCTTCGCCAAAGGTCTTTTGAGACAGCCTCGGGAGCAGTTAGGCGCGCAAAGCGAAGCCCCACGAAGGGCACCTGGCGAAAAGGATCTTTTGAGACAGCCACGAATTCTCTTAATTTTGCACCTCATTCAAGCATCAACCTCTTGCAATATGAAAAAACACTGGTGGAAAGCCCTGGGTGTACTCATCATCTTCTACACCTTCTTCGCTGGAATCCTGATTCCCCTGAAACCCGGCATCCTCTCCCTCGAGCCCGCCATCATCCAGGCAGGCAGCACCGCCAGCTTCACCGTGGAAGGATACAACACCCATTTCAAACAAACTGAAAATGAACTCAATGCCTGGCTGGTTCGCAAAGACGGCCGGCTGCTGCCCGCCTCGCAAAAAATCGTCGGCAGCGATACCGACATGCAGCTGGAGTTCCGGGTGCCTCCTGCCGAGGCCGCCGACCAGGCAGTGGACTCCCTCCAGCTGGTCATCGACAACCCCCTCGACGGGCACTTCCAGATTGCCGTTTTTCAGAATAAACAGCAAGGCACAACCGCCGACAGCAGCTCAGCCTGGCTGGACCTGCCCGCCACGCTCCACGACAACACCGCCCGCAGCTTCCCCTTCCTGAACAACGTGTACGAGAGCATCCGGAACCTGTACTTCCACGTCCCCATGTGGTTCGCCATGTTTCTCATCGCCATCGCAGCTGCCGTCTCCAGCGGCAGATACCTGCGCAAGCCTGAACTGACAAGGGATGCGCAGGCCCAGGCCCTCTCCGTCATCGTCATGGTGTTCGGAGCCCTGGGACTCATCACCGGCGCCATCTGGGCCCGCAACACCTGGGGAGACTACTGGAGCAATGACCCCAAGCAGGTTTACACGGCCGTCGGCTTGCTGATCTACGGCGCTTACTTCGTCCTGCGCGCCTCCTTTGAAGACCCCGAGAAGAAGGCCCGCATCGCGGCAGTGTACAACATCTTCGCCTTCTCCACCCTGGTTCCCTTGCTCTACGTCCTGCCCAAGCTCTCCGCCGATTCCAACCACCCCGGAACAGGCAGCAATATCGCCTTCGGAAGCCAGGACCTGGACAACAGCATGCGCATGGTGTTCTACCCGGCCATCATCGGCTGGACACTCATGGGCCTGTGGCTGGCTCAACTGCTCTGGCGGCTCAGGAACGCCTCCGCTCAACTGGAGGATCAAATAAACAAAACTTACTGAAGCCGATGACATTTTTTATTTTGAATCAATTAAAATTTCATCGAATTTTGCTTCGAATTCAATTTTTCAGGTACAGAATAATGATAACACAACCCGGAAACGCTGTGAAAAAAATCCTCGCTGCACTCCTCCCCCTCTTGATTTTTGACCAATCCGTTTTTTCTCAGACCGCCGTGCCCTCCTCCAGGTCTGAGGGCAAAATGTTCGTCGTCGTGGCAGTGATCTCAGCCATCTTCGCCGGCATTGTCATTTTTCTGGTTTATCTGGAAAGGAGGCTCACCAAATTAGAGAACCAAATTAAAGATCATGAGTAAAAGCAACCAAACGCTCACTTTTTACCAGAGCGTTCAAAACTACTTTGAAAAAGCCGCTCCCCACACTGGCCTGGAAAGAGGCCTGTTGGAGCAAATCCGCGTCTGCAACGCCGTCTATGCCATCCACTTCCCGGTGGAGGTGCGCGATAAAACCACCGGCAAGGTGGAGGTGAAGGTCATCGAGGCCTACCGCGTGCAGCACAGCCACCACCGTTTGCCCACCAAAGGGGGGATCCGCTACAGCAACCACGTCAACCAGGAGGAGGTCATGGCGCTGGCTTCCCTGATGTCCTACAAGTGTGCCATCGTACACGTGCCCTTCGGCGGAGCCAAGGGCGGAGTGAAAATCAATCCCTGGGACTACGATGAGGAAACGCTGGAGAAAATCACGCGCCGCTACACCTATGAGCTGGTGCGCAGGAATTTCATCGGCCCCTCCATTGACGTGCCGGCGCCTGACTATGGCACCGGTCAGCGCGAAATGGCCTGGATCTACGACACCTACCGCACCCTGCGGGAAAATGAACTGGACGCAGCTGGTTGCGTCACCGGAAAACCGGTCAACCAGTACGGCATCCGCGGCCGCACAGAGGCCACCGGCAGGGGCGTTTTCTACGGGCTTCGCCAGGCCTGCGACATAGAGGATGACATGAAGAAACTGGGCTTGACCCCCGGGATTGCGGGCAAGAAAATCGTCGTCCAGGGCTTTGGCAACGTGGGCTCTCACTCTGCCAAGATTGCGCAGGAGGAAGGCGACGCACTCGTCATCGCAGTGGGCGAGGCCGATGGTTTTATCTACAACGAAAAGGGCATTGACATCGACAAGCTCATAAAGGTGAGGGCAGAAACCGGCTCCATCATGAACTATCCGGATGCGGTGAAGTACCCGGCGGAAGACCGTGAAAAGGTGCTGGAGCTCGAGTGCGATATCCTCATCCCGGCTGCCCTCGAGGAAGTGATTCACGCTGGCAACGCAGACCGTATCCAGGCGAAGATCATCGCTGAGGCAGCCAACGGACCGATTACTTCCGCGGCGGAGGAGATACTCCTGCCCAAAGGCAAGCTCATTATCCCCGACATCTTCCTTAATGCCGGAGGCGTAACGGTTTCATACTTCGAGTGGCTGAAGAACCTCTCTCACATGCGCTTTGGCCGCATGGACAAGCGCTACCGCCAGCAGGGCCGCGAGGACATGGTGGCCATGGTGGAGCAGATGACTGGCAGGAAGGCACCGGCTGACCTCGTCAATCAGTTCGTGAAAGGGGCCGATGAGGTGGACCTGGTTCGCTCCGGCCTGGAGGAAACCATGATCAACTCTTACATGATCAACCGCGAAATCAAGATGGAGAAGAACATCGACCTTCGCACGGCCGCGTTTGTCAATGCCATTCAGTTGATCGGACAGGATTACCAGTTGATGGGTATTTTCCCGTAACAGGCTCGCCTGAAATCAGTACTGCCGGGCTTTTTTTTGGAAAAATAGCTTGGTGGACGGCTGAAAGGCCCGCTTTAGCACAAAAAAAATCCCATACCCGTAGACGGGTATGGGATTCTTTTTTTAAGCTGCCTTAAAAAAAACTTTCGCAAGGCGTCTTCTCGTGAAAGGAGCCTGCCTCAAAAGACCTTG
>JBEAYO010000485.1:0-3161 GCA_041159285.1 Bacteroidota bacterium
CGACATCGCCGCAGCAGTGTCGCGGTGGACAGGCATCCCTGTCTCCCGCCTCCTGCAGCGGGAAAAGGACAAGCTGCTACAACTGGAACAGGAACTGCACAAACGCCTGATCGGACAGCACCAGGCCGTAAAGGCTGTCTCCGATGCCATCCGCCGCAGTCGTGCCGGCTTGCAGGACGGCAACAGGCCGGTGGGCTCCTTCGTCTTCACCGGACCCTCCGGCGTGGGCAAAACTGAACTGGCAAAGGCGCTGGCGGAGGTCCTCTTCGACGATGAACACGCCATGATCCGGCTCGACATGAGCGAGTATCAGGAAAAACATGCCGCGAGCAGGCTCACCGGCCCGCCTCCAGGCTATATCGGCTATGAGGAAGGCGGGCAACTCACCGAGGCAGTCCGAAGAAAACCCTACTCCATTATACTGCTCGACGACATTGAAAAGGCCCATCCCGACACCTTCAACCTGCTGCTTCAAGTGCTGGACGAAGGGCGGCTCACCGACAGCAAGGGGCGCACAGCCGTCTTCAGCAACACCATCGTCATCATGACCTCCAACGTAGGCGCTGAAAATATCCTGGAACATCTTGAGCGCCAGGAGCTTTCCCCAGCCCCCCAGTGGACAGACCAGCTGGCAGCTATTCGAAACGAGGCGTTTGAGTCCTTGAAACGCTGCCTGCGGCCGGCATTTTTCAACCGCGTGGACGAGGTGGTTCTGTTCCTGCCGCTGAGCCGCGGGGAAACAGAAAAAATCCTCAATCTGCTGTTGAAAAAAGTAGAACAGATGCTGGCCCGCCAACAGCTCAAAATTCAAATCAGCAAAACTGCCCTGGAACTGCTCACCGACCTGGGCCATGACCCTCAAAATGGCGCCCGCCCCATGAAACGGGTCTTGCAAGACTTATTGGTGGATGAACTGGCCAAACAACTGCTTGCCGGGACCTTCTCCCCCGGCGATACGATTTACGTGGATGCCGGAAGAGAGCGTCTCACCTTTGGAAAACAACCTTCAACAAACACATTTATTCATCAAACCTTATTGTCATGATCAAGCAATTACTCCTTTTCACTGGCCTTTTCGCGGCGCTTTCCCTCAACGGGCAAAGCCAGCTCGGATCACGCCAGCTGCCTTTTCAGCACAAAGCGATGCCTTATAAAAAGACAGCCCTGACAGGAGCAGAACCCATGGCCACTCAAAGCCATCAAAACCCTAACCTGCCCCTGTCGCCCTCCTTCCGCACAGAAGTGGAGGAAACCGTAGGCCAAACCATATACGACCTCCAGTCGAACAGCAGCACGCCGCGTCGTCTTGCCAGCAATGCAGACGGCAGCGTCCGCTATGCTGCCTGGACCATTGGCAGCAACTCTGGCAGCGGCTACCCGGACCGCGGGTCTGGCATCAACATCCAGAACAGCGGCGCCTGGGGTGCCATCCCTGCCGAGCGGATTGAAGACGTGCGCTGTGGCTGGGCCAACATGGGCCTGCTGGCCGATGGTACGCCAGTGGTGGTGGCCCACCGCACCGACATCAACCAGATGTACTTCAGCCGCTGGGAAAACGGCGACTGGGTTCACTCCGTCGTGCCTTCCGCTGTGACCACCGGCATCCTCTGGCCTCGCATGGCTGTCGGCGGACCTGATGGCAACACCATCCACCTCATCGGCATCACCTATCCCACCGGAAACGGGGGCGCCGTTTATGAAGGCGTGGACGGGCACGTGCTCTATTTCCGTTCCCTGGATGGCGGCCTTACCTGGGACAAGCAGGACGTCATCCTCCCTGAGATCAACAAGGACTTCTACAGCCGCATGGATGCAGACTCCTATGCCATCGACGCCTCCGGAAGCACCGTGGCGATGGCACTGTTTGCTGACCTGGGGGATGTCAAGGTGTCCAAATCAGAAGACAACGGCGCCACCTGGACCACCTGGACGGTCAAGGACTTCCCCATTGACGCCTACACCGTGGACCAGGGCTACACCATTGACGACATCCCCCTGGACACCCTCGGACCGGATTCTCTCGCCATCCAGTCCTCCGACAACACTGGCTCCGTCCTCATCGACCACGACGGGAATACACATGTCTGGTATGGTGAGATGTACTACCTCGACGGCGACCTCACCGACGGGAACTTTTCCTATTTCCCGGCCTGGATGGGTCTGCGGTACTGGAATGAGTCCTTTGGAGAAGACTCCACGCAGGTCGCCATCGGCGGCATCATAGATGCCAATGCCAATGGCACGGCAGACATAGCCAGCATTGACGTCATTCCCCTCTATTTCTCTTCGCTGACCTCACACCCGAGTGCGGGCATTGATGCGGCCGGCAATATTTTCCTGGCTTATTCAAGCCTGACGGAAGACTTCATCCACGAGGCCTCCACCCCCAATCCGGGCCAGCACTGCCGCCACATTTACATCACCTACTCAGGGGACGGCGGCGAGACCTGGAGCGAGCCCATCGACGTCATCCGCGAAGACCTGGTGATAGAGCCGGATTTGTTGACTTTGTACGAGACCATGTTCCCCACCATTGACCGCAAGGTGGATGCGCAGGTACACCTGTTGTACCAGGCAGATTTCGAGCCCGGGCTTTCCGTTCGCGGCGATGCGGATGCTCCGGCCGACAATTACATCAACTATCTCGCCATTGACATTGAGGAGTTTGGCCTGACCGATGCCCAGCTTGTCCAGCCGAAGGAGATGCAGTTTGAGCTGGCTCCCAATCCGGCCAGCGGCCAGGTCCGCATTAGCTGGACGATGCCCGAGGCTGGCAATGCTGCCATCTACCTGCACGACATGACAGGCCGTTTGGTGAAGGACTTGCAGGCAGGCCATCAGCAGGCCGGCAACCACGTGGCACTGCTGAACACCGGCAGCCTGCCTCAGGGCGTTTACCTTGTCCGCCTCGCCACCGGTGGCAAAACCGCCACGCAGCGACTGGTGGTGAAGTGATGAAGGTGGGCCGGCCTTGTGGCAAATGCAGAAGCACCCTGATTCGAAAAGAATAAGGTGCTGAGCCCCGGAGCCAGTCACAAGAGAACCTTGGCGGCTGACGCCGCCAAGAAATATTTTGAATGAATGCCCATTTTTTGATTTTGCGCGCAAAATCAAAAAATGGGCATTCATCCATGTTTGTAACTGTTTAGCACCCCTTGCAG
>JBEAYO010000486.1:0-3159 GCA_041159285.1 Bacteroidota bacterium
CTTTTGAGACAGCCTTCTTTGCGATAGGGCTACTATTATTGTAGCGCGCAACCTCCGTCAATCCGGCATGACCACCAGCTTCTGAGTTTGCTGCAGCTGACCGGCCCGGAGGTTCAGCAGGTACACGCCGGCGGGCAGGACAGTCTCCAGCTCGAAGGAATGCGTACCCGCCTGCCGACGACCCTCCAGGAGCATCTCAAGCAGCCGACCCTGCAGGTCATAAATGCCAAGGCTCACCTCGGCAGCATTTTCCAGGAAAAAATCAACGCGAGCAAGGCCGTTCCTGACGGGGTTAGGCGCCACCAACCAGTTCAGGGAGCCAGCCACCTGCTCCTCGCTGTCCGTGTACACCTCCGGCCTCGCTACCCGCACATCCGTGTAAATGCGGTATTCCCCGGGCTGGAAGCTGAGGGCAGCCGTTGTGCTGGTCACATTGATGCTGTCACCCGTGAAATACTCATGCCACCAGCCGTTGTGCTGAAAATTGGGCGTCACATTGGCACTCTGCAGGGCAAAGTTGCCCAGGACAACCGCATTCATCTCGCTGTGATTCAAATGGATGGTCTTCTGGAAACCGCCCACGTTCATCTGGAAATTAGAAGTCTGGAAGGTTGGATAGTTGTTCCTGAGATATATCAGCGAGCGGGTGACATTGTACAAATCGAGGCGGTCCGGCTTGCCCAGGTAATCCCAGCGCACCGGCTTAGGATCCAGGCGACAGCCGTTGACCGTGCCGTTGGTGCACCAGTTGATGGAGTAATCGTAGCCCAGCTCGCCGAATTGCCAGAGCATCTTAGGGCCCGGCACCGTGTAGAAGAAAGTGCTGGCAAGCTCCACGCGGTCCAGGGCCGTGGAGAGGTTCCTGACGTTGTAGGTGCCGGATGAATTGCCGAAGGTCAGATTCTTGTACATCATGCGCTCCTCGTCGTGGCTCTCCATGTATCCGATCAGGTGGGGGACGCTCCAGCCGCGGCTGGTGTGGGAAATACTGCTCAGGTTGGAGGGATAGCCCATGGATGCCTCCATGTACTGGTTGTGGGGCCCGTAGCCCGTCCAAAGCATCATGCCGTACTCGGCCAGCTCTTTTTCCTCCGAGTTGGCGGCAAAGTGCTCCATGATGGCGTAAGCACCGGGGCTTGTGCTCCAGACGGTGTCAGCATACGTCTTCAAAGTGGCAATACGGGCGGCGTCGTAGGCTCCGGCATCCCAGGGGCCATTCGTGTTCTGGGTGAGGCCCTTGGACAGGTCAAAGCGGAAACCGTCCACCTTGTAGGTCGTCAGCCAATGCTTCAGCGTGCGCGTGACATACTCCTTGGTGGCAGGGCTCTCGTGGTTGAAATCGAAGAAGACGTTGAAATCGTGCTTCGGCAACGGGTTCAACCAGGGATTATTCGGGGCAGGACGGAAATTTGCGGCGTCCCAGTACAGCATGCAGAGCGGGTTTTTCTCGTGGGCATGGTTGAACACCACATCCAGGATGACAGCGATGCCGCGGGCATGGCAGGCGTCCACGACTGCCTTGAAGGCATCCGGCGTGCCGTAGTACTTGTCCAGCGCGTAGTGGTAAGTAGGATTGTAGCCCCAGCTCTGGTTGCCGTCGAACTCATTCACCGGCATGAACTCAATGGCGGTGACACCCAGGCGCTCGAGGTAGTCGAGCGTGTCCAGCAAGGTCTGGTAGTTTTGGGCTGCCAGGAAATCGCGCATGAGCAATTCGTAAATGACCAGGTTCTTCTGCTCGGGCCGCTGGAAATTCTGGGTTTGCCAGGGGTACTGAGGCGCTCCGGGCTGCATCAGCGAGGCAATGCCCGTGGTCTTGCCGGTCGGGTAAGGCGGCAGGTCGGGGTAGGTCTCCTCGTCGATCCAGCCGTCATTGGCAGGGTCGAGGATGAGCTCGCTGTAAGGGTCCCCGATGCGGATGCTTCCATCCACCACGTACTGGAAGGCATAGAACTCACCCGGGGTGAGGCCTCCGATCTGGATCCACCAGGTCTTGCCGTCCGGAGTCCGCTTCAGCTGGTAATCATCGCTGAACTGCCAGTCGTTGAAGTCGCCGATGAGGTAAACGCTGCTTTTGCCAGGGGCATACAGCGCCAGCAGCACGTCGGTGTCGCTCAGGTAGTTGATGCCATGCGTCACGCCCGCCGGCAGGCTTTCGGTGACAACGGCCCCGGGGACCACGTAGGTGAAGGATTCGGAGGCTTGTTCGGTGCCGTCGTCCGCGAGGAATTCGACAACCTTTGCTCCTGTCCCCGTGACCTGCAGGGCATGGTTGATCTCTGTGCCGAAGGCCGAGGCAACGAGGTTGCCGTCGTCGTAAAGATACAGGTTGGACGGCTTTGAAGCGGCGCCCTTGACATTCAGAATGGCACCCGGGGAGGTGAACACGACGTCGCTGGTCGGCGATTGCAGCGAAACAGAGAGCGCGGCATTGTCGGGATAGACGTCGTAGAAGATATCAGAGCCGCCAGTGCCCTTGCCCTCGAGGGTTCCCGTGCCGTTGCGGAAGACGAAGGCCAGCTTTAGGATCTGCTCATTGGGGTTGGTGACGTTGTAGCGTTGCCGGATGGAAGGGGTGATGAGGTAGTTGTAAACATCCGGCTGTCCGGGGACCGGGGTCATTTTCCAGTCCGGGTTGGCGACGCCCCACTGGGTGAAGACGTACTTCCAGTCGCTGGGGGAGTTGGAGGTGGAGGTGATCAGGCCGGCATGCAGATAGACGTCGCAGTTGCAGCCTGCCAGTCCCCCGGTGCCTTCCGTGGCATCGAAATAGACGGTGACGGGCTCGTTGTCGGAGGGGAATGGCGGGGTCGTCCAGACGACCTGGGCCTGGGCCTGCTGGAAGAGCAGGCTGGTGATGGCGATGAAGTAAACAGTCAGGTAGCGCATGGTGAGTTTTTTTGTGAAAAGTGTATAGCTGCAAAGGTGTAAATTTCAAAAAGGCGCAGGGCAATTGAAACAGCCCTGCGCCTTTCTCAGCGAGCTTGCCCATGCCAGGCAAATTTACTGACAAAACAATAATTTTTAGTTCCCTCCAGACGCAAAGGCAAAATCAAGGGATACCTGTCTATCATGACGTTCCGCCACACTTTATAAAGGAACCTGTCTCAAAAGAGCCGGCAATTCGTTTAGCCGGCGCCGATTGTTTCCCGGTTAGGG
>JBEAYO010000487.1:0-3146 GCA_041159285.1 Bacteroidota bacterium
CTTTCCGGAAGGCAATTGGCATCCGCGGGGTGCTAAATAATTGCCCATTTTTTCGAGACAGCATCGAGCTCAGTGCAGGGGGCGTTTTTTGATCATGCCGCCTTTGGTGTCCTTGATCGGGTATTGAATGACAAAGGCCTTGTCGTCCATTTTTTCAACCTCCAGCAGCAGTTTTCCCACTTCCAGGCGGGTGATGACGCAGAACAGCACCTTTTTATCGGCGATATCCACCCCTTTTTTACCAAAGCCGCCATCCGATTTCAACACGGTGATTCCCCTTCCCAGGTCGTGCGTGACCATGGTCCTGATTTTTTCGGCATAGTCCGAGACAATCATGACGCCGATGTACTCCTCGATGCCGTTGATTAGAAAATCCACCGTCTTGGATGCTGCGATGTAGGTCAGCATGGAGTACATGGCGGTTTCGATGTTGACGAGGAAAGCAGCGACTCCGAAGAGCACGACGTTGAACAGGGCGATGAAGTCCCCCACGGTGAGGGTTGATTTTCTGCTGACGGACACCGCCAGCACTTCCGTGCCATCGATGACGGCGCCTCCCCGGATGGCAAGGCCGATGCCGGCGCCGAGGAAGAATCCGCCAAATACGGCGATCAGAAGTTTGTCATCAGTGACAACAGGAATTTCAATAAAGTGGACCAGGACCGCCAGGGTGACGATGGCAATGGCGCTTTTGATGGCGAAGAGGAGGGATATCTGTTTGGCCCCCAGCAGGATGAAGGGCAGGTTGACCAGCATTATAAGCAGGGAGAGGTTGATATCGGTCAGTATTCTTGTCAGCAGGGAGACACCCATGGCGCCGCCGTCGAGAAAGGCGTTGGGGAGGAGGAAGCCCTTCAGGCCGACGCTGGCCATGAGTACGCCGGTTGCGAGATAAATGACGTCTTTAATGGCTCTTCTCAGCTCAATTTGCCTGATAGCGGCATTTTGGTTCGGGATGTTGTTCACATTGGCAATGTATTGATGATTTAAAGGCAAGGTGGTATCATTTCTTCTTGTACTCCGGCTTTAGGATGGCCTTGAACATCTTCTCCACCTTCTCCACTTTGGGTTTGCTGACGCGCTGGACGTAGGGATTCTCCGGGTGCTGAGGGTAATAGTCCTGATGATAGTCCTCTGCCGTCCAGAATTCCCCGGCCGGGCTTAGCTCCGTCACCACCGGTGCTGTCAGGTTACCGCTATTATTGAGCCGGTCGATGGCCTGCAATGCCAGCTGGCGCTGGTTTTCATCATGGAAATAAATAGCCGAGCGGTACTGCTTCCCCACGTCAGGGCCCTGTCTGTTCAACTGCGTGGGATCGTGGGCGACAAAAAACACAGCGAGGAGAGTCTCATAGCTGACCAGGCTGGTATCGAAATAAATGCGGATGGACTCCGCGTGGCTGGTCATGCCGCTGCCAACCTCCTCGTAGCTCGGGTACTCCTCCTCTCCCCCACTGTAACCGCTGATGACATCCACCACCCCTTCAATGCGCTCAAAAGCAGCTTCGGTACACCAGAAGCAGCCACCGGCGAAGGTAGCCATGCCATAGCCGGCGTATTGCTTTTCATCGATGTAGTCACCGATTCGCTGCACACCTTCCTTTTTGCCGGCTGGCTTTTTGGACTTGCCGGTCGGGGTCTCAACGAACCGAAGGCTGGCCGAATTGGCGCAATGCCGGGTCTGCCTGGAGGTGAAGCCCTCCCCCCGGAACACATGTCCGAGATGTCCCCCGCAATTGGCGCAGACAATCTCCTCCCGGTAGCCGTCGGCATCCATCAGCACCTTGACCCCGCCGGAGATGGCATCGTCGAAGCTGGGCCAGCCGGTGCCCGAGTCGAATTTGTCGGCCGAGCGAAACAAGGGGTTGTTGCACTGGCGGCAGATATAGGTACCCTCCTTTTTCAAGTCGTAGTAGGCGCCGGTGAAGGCGCGTTCCGTGCCTTTGTCGAGGAGGATGTAGGCCTCCTCTTTATTCAGCCGGTTGTACTGGGAGGGATCCTTGAGCACCGGAGGCAATCCGGTGAGGATCACCTCGGCGGACTTCTTCTGGGCGCAGGCGGCTGCCAGCAGCACCAGCATGAAAAATTGAGTTGTCAGAATGATGCTTGCTTTTTTCATTATTTGCAGTTTTTATTAATGCCCTATTTGAAGAAAAGCGCCGAGGGAATGGGAAGGCGCAGCCTGGATGTTGCTGCCGTCGAGGGCAGTGCCCAGGCGGTAAACGATGCCGAGGTGTTTCTTCGGTTTCCAGGCTATTTCCAATTGCGGGGAGACGTAAGATTGGTTGTTGGAGAACAGGAAATTGCCCTCCGGGGCAGTGCCGTTTTCCAGGCTTTGCAGGGCCATCATTTTCCCCACCAGCAGCAGTCGCTGCCGGGCGAGGCTCCAGCCCAGTTCGAGGTTTAGGCGCCACTCGTCAGAAAATCCGCCGCTGCGCTGGTTGAAGGCCAGCCCGCCGCTCAGCCAGCCACTGCCGAGGCTGAGACCGGCTTCGAGGCCCAGCAATTGGTTGAATTCCCCGTCGCCGGTGGGAAGTCCGAGGTGGTGATCCGCATGTCCGGTGGGAAGCCCCAGATGCAGCCTTGCACTGAGCACTACCGGGCCATCCAGCAGGATGCCAAACTTCAGGCCCAGGTCAGTGTCTCCGAAGGCGGTATTGCGCTGCTGCAGGTCCAGCGGGCTCCCGTTCTGGCTAATGGCAAAGGCGCTGACGGAGTTGCTGACGCGAAAGGGCAGGTAAGCCAGGGCCGTGAGGCGCCGGCTGAGGCCGAATTCCCCGTATAAACTGCTGGTGGCCTGGTTGAGTTCCTGCACCGGGACCACCTTCCCGTTGGCATCAAAGAAGTTGCTGGCCAGAATGAAGGTTTGATCCAGCTTGAAGAATCCACCTGATTTCGGCTGGGGCCAGGCCCCGCCCATGGCCTGAAAGTGGCACAAGGCCAGTAACATCAAGGTATATGTTATCCTCATGCGGATGGCAGGTTGGTGATTTGAAAGAGATTACGGGAATCGGGATGTAAAAATAAGGAGGGATGGACAATGGTGTTACTGCTGACAGCTAAGTTTATTGACGGCTGAGGCGCTGCAAGGCAATATTTCAGGATGAAAAAAAGTTATCAGAGGAGCGAATGGGGCATTTATAGAT
>JBEAYO010000488.1:0-3143 GCA_041159285.1 Bacteroidota bacterium
CCCTGGGGCGCCCCCCGCCCGGCCCTTTCCGGAATCAGGTAATCCGAGCGCAAAAGATTTACCCAGGCTTTTGAGACAGCCTTTTTTAAAAGAAACAAAATCAGGAAAAGGGAAGTTCCAGGTTGGAACTTCCCTGATCAACGGAAGGATATCAAGCTTTTACACGGCTATACGCCAGCTTTTTCACTACAGAAACAGTCAGGTGCAGCGCCACGCCAAACAGCGCCCAGAAAATCATGCGCGCCCGACGGATAAGGCCGAAGGTGATGCCAAGGGCAGCAGTATAACCCAACAGCGACAGGGCCCCGCTGATGCCCAGCTCATTGACGCCCAAACCCTGCGGAATGATGAAAAACAAGGTCGCGCTCATAGATATCATACCCGCAACCGCCGTGAGATCAATGATGTCAGGTTTGAAACCTAACACGGAAAATATTACCAGCAATTCGACCAGATAGAGCGTACGCCCCAGAAATTTAAAGAAAAATGCCAGTGCAAACCGGCTCGCCGGCATGGGGTCGTTCCGGAACTCTTCCACAATCTTCAATTTGCGCAGGGTGTAACCGGATATCTTCGCCGGAGCATCCGACAAAGCCAGCCAGATCATGCCGGCACTGATGACGGCAAAGCCAATGGCCAACACCATCAGCAAGGAATAATACCCGGCCGGAATTTCCACAAACGCCAGGGTGACAAACGTACCGATGGACGCAAACAGGGCGCCGGAAATCGCGTGGATCAGGCGATCCACCACCACAGCCCGACTGGCAGTGTGCCAACCCAGCCATTGCGACAAATGCTTGATCTTGTATGGTTCGCCTCCCAATCCAGCCAGCGGGATGATCGTATTGTATGCATCGCCGGTGAGCTGATTATACAGCAAATCGGGAAATGACACCTTGCCTCCCACCAGTGTGCGAATGCACAGGGTGTTGGCAATGATCCACAATATGGCAATGCTGAACACCAGGAACACCTTGTTGCCCACAGCCGCCAGCGAATCAGCCACCACACCCAACTCCATGTTGAAGACCAGCGACAAGAGGATAATGACCCCCAGCAGGTAAAAGTAAATCGGATCTATCTTCTCCAGGATGTTGGCCCCGGTTTTCGTGACATCGGCGGCATGCACCGACTTCGACACCATGATGGCGGTAGCCGTGGTTCCCAGCAGCGCCAGCCAGAACATGGCCTGGTAGAGCCACACTATGCAAAACAGGAAGGTGACAAAGGCGATGACGTCCTGCTTGTTGATCTCCCGCCAGACATGGAAAAAATTATCCAGCAGGTTGGAGGGGAAATTCGTCCTGGACGGTTTCAGCAAGCCCAATGCTGCAGAGGTGTCATGCCGGTGCTTCCAGGCAAAGGTGGATATCTGAGCCAACATGTAAAGGGCCAAGGCGGCCAAAATCCAGACTGCAAACAAATACAAATCGACTCCTGTTGCCTTCCAGGCACTGATGCCCAGGGCTTCGAAAAATATGATGTAGCGCAAATCTCCCGAAAAGCGCTCGTACCAGGCCCCGAAACGCGAAGTCCGGAAAGTCAGCCTGGCCAGCTCCCCGTCGCAGCCGTCCAGTATTGATGCAAGTTGGAAAATCAGTGCCCCGATCACTATGGACTGGTGCACGCCGGAGGCTGCAAACCAGGCTCCCAGCAAGGTCAACAAAAAGACCAGCGTGGTCACGGCATTCGGATGTAGCCCGTAGTTCGCCAATTTGAAGCTCAGCCGCGTGGACAACCAGCGGTTGATGTTCCTGCTGACCCAGCCGTCCTCCGGGCGTATCAGCATTTTCATCAATCGGCGCTCCGCCTCCTGCTTCATGGACGGATCGTCAACGTCCTGCCACATGGCGTTGTCCAAGGCCACGGCCCGGACGCCATCCCCGTCGATGAAGTGCTGAATGATGCCACTGACAGAATGGGCACCGGCGACCGAACGCTCCTTTACCATTTTCCCATACTCCGCCGGAAAATAGAACAATCCCGTGTCAACCAGGTCATACGTACTGAGTTCCTTGCCTATATGGTGGATGAGCCCCTCGCGGGAGGAGACCTTCGTCGCGTCGTCCATGTCGAAGACGCCTTCCAGATCCGCGTCGCAGGCCAGAGCCGGCAGCAAGGGCTGCTCAAGCGCCTTTGTCACGAAGTTCCTGACTGTTTCAGGTGAAAAGATATGGTCGGACATGGTGAGCAGGAAAGCGCCGTCAAAGCCTGCTGCTCCATCACCGAAAGAAACCCCGTTGCCGAGTTCATATTGTTCGCTGACGACGTAGCTGATATCTATGCCCTTTAACCTTGGGCTCTTTTCCATTTCAGCAACTACCTGATCGCGATAGGCGCCCACCACGATTCTGAAATGCTCGACGCCGGCTTCTCTCAAGGTCAGCACCGCGCGCTCGAGCAGGCGCAGGCCTCCCAGTTTCATCAACACCTTTGGCTTGTGGATACCCCGCTCCCGGAAGCGGGAGCTCTTTCCTGCTGCCAGTATCACTGCGTTTTTGACGCTTGGCCTGGCAGCCAAATTTGAAACAGACTGGGCAGTTTGCAGCTTTGTTTGTAATCCTGGTGTGTTCATTTTTTCCAAATCTGAGAAGCAGCAGAAAATCGGTGACCCTTGGCGCTGGGTCTATCCTTTTGCTGCTATATTTTTCAAAACGCTGGGGTCAAAATCCAAGCCATGAAATCCATCTCCCGGTAATTTACAGGCGGCTTTTCTGCAGAGGCATTCTTTGTTGACTAGAACAACCATGCACGCAATGGTTGGTTCTCTATTCCCATTGCCAATAATGAAAGTTCACCAGGAGGTAAAATGTTCGCAGGAGGGAGCTTTATTTTAATTTTTGGTTAATTCCTTAATGAATATTCAGGATTGGCAGGCCATGAGGTGCATCAGCGACAAATGGCCAGTCTAGTCGTCTCCCTTCTGTCGTTACTCACTAAATATAAAACTGGCAACTGTTTAGCCCCCCTTCCAGTGATTGCTGAAAAAGGAATGTCTTCAAAGCCACAGGGTTTTCGATTGATGCTGATCGCATCCCGGAAAGGGCGCGGGGCTGTCTCAAAAGACCCGGCAATCCGTTCCGATGGTGCCGATCGGCCCCCTAAAAGGGCATTCGGCCGGCCTGCGGCCGGCCGAATGC
>JBEAYO010000489.1:0-3131 GCA_041159285.1 Bacteroidota bacterium
GGGTTTTTAGGCGGGCTACACCCCGCGCCCTTTTCATGCGAGGTGCAGCTCATTGGCAACTTTTAACACAAGCAAAACAGTGGAAAATCAAGGATTTTTTATTCCTGATTTTGCTGGATTGAGTTGCGGAAGATGAGTTCAAACACCGATGAATCGGGGACGCCTGCTAAAGCGTCGGAAACATCGGCTGCCAAGCTCATGCTTTGTTGCGGCGCCAGCTCGAAGACCTTAATACTTTTGCGGAAACGGGCAGCGATCTGCAGTAAGACACCTCTGAAGAGTGACTTCCTCGCCACGGGTGGCCCCTGCACAGGGGTGCCCTGATCGCCGCCGTCCGCAACACCGGGAATACCAGGTCAATCCAGCGCTGATGTTTTGAGGTGACTGCCAAAGGAGCTCTCAGACCCGGAACCGGGCCGGTCCGCTCCCCGCGGTGCGTTTGTGAAATTGCCTGTCCCAGTGCCTGTTATTCTTGCCGCACGGCCCTTGGCCGGAACATGAAGGCAAGTTACAGGCGGGGGACTGTCAACTTGTGTCACACCCCTCGAAAAAAATGAGATTTATTTCAGCCACATGCCCCCGGCAGCCTTGTAGCGGAGGTAGTCCAGCAGACTGGATGGCTCCAGCACGAGGACCTCGCCGGGCAGGCCGAGCACGAAGCGGCCGATGGCGGCAGGAGAGCGCACCTCCGCCACCAGGCGGTAGGGGAAGCGCTTGTCTTTGACGGGCTGCAGGTAGGGACGGGCGGCAGGGTATTCCTCCGCCAGCAGACTGTAGGCCCGCCGGCTCAGTTGTAGCTTGACGTTGAAGGGTTCGCCGTCCATCCCGAACAGATCGGTCGGCGGGGTACTGCCCTGGTAGGTGCGGGCCCCGGCGAGCAGCTCCACGTCCGGGATGCGGGCGGTCTTGAAATGGCGGATCTCGCCCAGGGAGGGCTCCCAGGCGGTGAGCTGCGAGAAGTCGCCGTTGAATTCCAGCGGCTCCACGATGCGGTCGGAGATGCGGTCGGAGTTGACGGAGAGGTAGTTGCACAGCCTGACCACCCGCTGGTGGTGGATGGCTTCCTGCAGGAGGCTGACGGTGCGGGCTCGCCGCACCTCGGCCAGTTCCTCGGACAGGGGCAGCAGCTCCGATTTCAGGAAGAGCTTTCGGTGGATGCTCTGCTTCAGGGGATGGCTGGCCGGCAGGGAGGACAGCGCTGTGCGCAGCAGGTGGATTTCCTCCGTGGTCAGGTCGGCGGCGTGGCGCTCCTTCGCCGCCGGCAGGTACCAGCCGTTGCGCTCGTTGAGTTCCACGGTGTAGCCCAGCTCGGAGAGGAGGTCCCGGTAGCGGTAAAGGGTGCGCTCGTCGCACTCGAGCAGCTGAGACAATTGTTTGACTGTCTTGGGAAAGGGATCCCGGAGCAGGCGCAGCAGGGTGAGGACCCGTAGTATTTTTTGCTGGGGCAACAAGTTGCTTTATTTTTGGGTGTTTGGCAATGTGGGTTTATTCGCGCGGCACTGGGCTTTGCAGCTGCAAGTTGCCTGTTTTTGCGGATACTTGCAAGCCGGATTTCATTCCAGCAGCAGCAGCTCCGCTGGGCTGCCGGCCATCCCGCACACGATGGCGAGCTGCCTGTATTTTCTGCCGGTCTCAATGGCGGCAGCCCTGGGTATGCCGAGCACCAGGAAACTCTGCTCGGGCTCCCAACCCGGATCGGCTCCCACGCCCTCGCCCTCGAACAGGGGATAGCCGGCCAGTTCCTCCCGGAGTCGCCTGTTCTGCTCCCGGTTTTCCGCTTCACCGGTCGGTACGGACATGGGATTCCAGGCCGTCAGGTATGCCCATTCCAGGCAGTGGTGACTGCGGAGCAGCTCGTCCAGGGCCTCGTTCGCCTCCCCGATCCGGATGCTGAGCGCCGGCTCAAAGACGCGGTAGTCGGTGTGGAGGTAGGCGGAGATCAGTTCCTGCATGGTGGTGGTGGTTGAATATGTGGTCTGTGCTGGCTGCTCAGATCACTACCTCCTGCCGCTCCGTGCCCACCACCACCTGCTGCAGGCGCGCAATGAGGGCGCTGATGTCGGCATCGCTGGCGAGGCCGAGGGCCTTGCCTTCCGCCAGCAGCTGCTGGTTGCCGAGGGAACTGTCGCTGCGCTTGTCCGGCGGGTGGTTGATGGTCGCCAGCAGCCGCTGGTAGGACAGGGCAAATCCGGCGGTGTGCATGGTGCCGCCCTGGAGGCCGGTTTCCACCACGGTCACGCAGGTCGACAGCCCTGCCTGTATCCTGTCCCGTTCGACGAAGTAGCCGGCCCGGGCAGATTCCCCGACGAAGTATTCGGAGACCAGGGCCCCGCCCTTGTCCAGGATCTCGGCGGCCAGGGCCCTGTTTGCCCTCGGGTCCACTTTGTCCAGGCCCGAGGCCAGGACGGCGGTCGTCGTGCCGCCGGCGTCGAGGCAGCCCCTGTGCCCCGCGGCGTCGCAGCCCAGTGCCAATCCGCTGACGACGTTGAAGCCTGCTTTTCCCAGGAGGAAGCCGAGTTTCACGGCCGTCTGCAGTCCGAATTCCGAGGGGCGCCTGGTGCCGATGACGGCGACGCCGGTCAGGTCGTGAAGGGCCTCGAGGTTGCCCTTCACGTTGAGCACGAGGGGAGCCTGTTCCCGCTTCATGAGGCGGAGGGCCGGCGGGTAGTCCTGGTGGTACCAGCTGAGGATGCGGATGCCCTCGCGCTCTGATTTCGCCAGGATGTTCTCGCCCTCCTGGAAGGCCTTCTGGAAGTCGGAGGGTGTGTAGGCCGGCAGCCTGAACTTGCCTGCCGCGTCCTGCACTGCCGCTGCCAGGTCCTGGTCCGTGGCGAGGCCGCGGCCGCTGTGTTCCAGCAGGGCGGTAGCTGTTTTGCTGCCTATCCTTGGCAATTGCAGTAGTTTGACGACGAGGTCGGTGTTGATGTGCATGTATGGGTGTTGGGTAGTGGTAGTTGAATGAAAAAATGAATTGTGTCGTTGTCTGGTTATAATGATGGACTGTTGATAGGAGCCCGTCTCAAAAGACCTTTTAATTTCGAAACTATTTAGTACCTCCTGCAGATACGGGTGGCCTCCCTAAAAGGGCGCGGGGCGCAGCCCCGTGCCCTAAAAAAACCTTCCCTGCGGCC
>JBEAYO010000490.1:0-3117 GCA_041159285.1 Bacteroidota bacterium
GCTCCATGTCCGTTTTGTCCCACCATCATGTCCGTTTTCGATGCTTTGAGCCAACCTACCTTTGCTTCAATTAAATGAAAATCCTAAAGGCGGCGCCTTCTCCAGCTGGCTACAGGTATCCTGACACCTTGCAGCCATCTTGGAAAAGCCCTGCCACTGTTAAACATTTCAAATAGCTACAACATGAAATTCAGTACGCTTATTCTGTTCTTTTTTGCTGCCTTTGCAGCTCAGGTCAATGCCCAGGCCACCCTCAGCATCCAGGGCACAGTTCAAAACTATGACGGGTCTGCCGTGGAGGACGGAGAGTACGACATCACCTTCAAGCTCTACACCCAGGACGCGGGAGGCACGGCCATCTGGACGGAGACACAGACCGTTGATGTGACAGGGGGCATTTACAGCACCCAGCTGGGCCTGGTCAACCCCCTCAACGTCGGTTTTACCACGGTGTATTACCTCGGCATCACCCTGCCGGGCGGCCCGGAGCTGATCCCGCGCTCCCGCCTGACCTCCGCCCCCTATGCCCTCTCGCTCATCGGCCAGGGCAACACCTTTCCCTCCTCCGGCCCCATCGGCGCCGGCACAGCCACTCCGTCCGCCAGCGTGGAACTGCATGTGAAAGATACGGAGGCAGAGGCTAAACTGCTGGTGGAGAGCACAGCGGGTAACTCCACCATGGAGGTGCTATCCAGTGATGGCCTGCCAGAAGTCCTCGTCAACTCGACTAAATGGGGCAATTTTCCGAGGTTGACGCTTAGGCGGGGAACGACAGGCAGCCGCAGCCAGCTGATTCAGATGACGAACCCTAATGGAGGAGGAGTATTGAAACTCAGTACCACGGCACCTTATTTTGATATCTTATTCGACAGCACTAATGTCACAGCCATGCATGTAGAACAAGACGGAAGAATTGGATTCGCAAACCCTTTGTTTTCCACAAACGGCATTTTCCAGGTCTGGGTGGACGGCTATGAACGCTTTAAACTCAACGAAAATACTGCTACTTTTAGTGTCCCTGTACTATTCGATGCTGCTCCCTTTGTAAATGCCGGTGGCAATTTCTTTCGTGGACTTGGAGGTGGCACCAATATGAATTATCTTATCGGCGCTAATGTATTTCATTACATAGCCGTTGAAGCTAATGGCGGAATCAGAACTAATACAGGTTTTTTTGTGTCTTCCGACAGCAGGTTGAAAAAGAATATAAATAACAGCAGTAACAGCGATGACCTGGCGAGCCTGCTTAGGCTCAGGGTCACAGATTACAGCATGAAAGATGAAGTGACGCAGGGGGCGGGACAGCACAAGGGCTTTATCGCTCAGGAAGTGGCCCAGGTGCTGCCGGCGGCTGTGAATATGAGCAAGGGTGTCGTCCCGGATATCTATGCCCTTTCCCAAAGCACGGAGGTGAGGGGAGAGGAAATGACCATCGCGATCAAGGACAAGCACAATCTGAAGGTTGGCGACAAGGTCAAGCTGATCACGGAAAAAAACAACGCTGGAAGCATCCATGAAATCAGCAGGGTTGACGGCGATAATTCCTTCTCAGTAAGTGGCTGGACAGCGGGACCGACGGACATGGTGTTTGTTTACGGACGCGAGGTAGGTGACGTCCACACCGTGGATTATGATTACATCCACACCGTCAACGTCTCCGCCACCCAGGAACTGGCCCGCCGCCTCTTTGACCTCGAGAAGGAGAATGATGGCCTGCGCAGCGAGGTCAAGAACATGAACGAGCGCCTTTTGAAACTGGAGACATTGGTGACCGGCAGTGCTCAGCGCTAATAGCCGCCGCAGCATGTTGATCCTGATTTTTTCAAATTCAAAAAAGCAATCGTCATGATGAAAATATTGCAAATCTTGCTGCTTGCAACCTTGCTGGTTGTCGTGGCGAGCCGGCCGGCGGATGCCCAGTCGGCGAACTGCACCACTTACTCTGAGAGCAATTATCTCAACGGGCAGGTGTTCTTCAACTACGGGAGCGTGAGCAACTCCTTCAACACCAAGAGCAGGGCCAGCGTGACCATTGGCCAGCCGGTGGTGGGCACCTACCTTGGCCAGCTGCGCAAGGGAACCTACGGTTTCTGGGCCCGCTTCCTGATGCCGCCGGGAGCACCGGTGGTGACGGCCAGCGAGGGAGACCTGGAGGACCGGGTGCAAATCAACTGGAACCCCGACCCGCTCAGCCCGGCTTCTTCCGGCTACAAGCTGTACCGCGACGGGGCGCTGCTGGCAACCCTCGACGGGGAGACTTTCTCCTTCATAGATTTCAACGTCATCGCCGGCAAATTCTACACCTACGAGGTGGCCGGCGTGAACGTGTTCGGCCTTGGCGCCAAGGGCCAGTCCCTCGGTTTCCTAAACCCCAACGGGGTGGTGACCGGGCAGATCAAGTCCCTGAACGGTAATCCGGTGCCCGATGCCATGGTCACCCTGACGCCCACCGTGGGCAAGTCGGTTTCCTTCAACCAGAACGGCACGACCTTCGTGGAGTATTCCCCGCTTTTCCCGCGCGATGTCTTCACCCTGTCCTGCTGGGTGAAGATCGGCGACAACAATGACAAGGCCGCGATATTTGACTTCGGCAGCAGCCTGGGCAAGAATTGGTGGCTGCACACCCAGCCCCAGGGTGCCGGCAAGGGGGTGGTCTTCGGCGTGGGCCGCGCCCCCGGCGACGTCACGGAGGTGAGCCACACCTTCCCGACCGCGATGGCCAATGACTGGCACTACATCGCGGTGACCTACAACGGCGCCGCCCTGCTGCTGTACGTGGACGGGGAGCTGGTGCAAACCGCTGTCACGACCCTCAGCGAGGCGGAGTCCGTGCTGTTCTTCGGACAGAAGCCGGACGGCAGCGGCAAGTTCAATGGAAATCTCGATGAAATGCGGATTTTCGACATCCAGTTGCCGCAGACCAAGCTTCAGATGATACAGGGCCAGAGCATCCCATCCGATATGCCGGGGCTGGTGGCTTACTGGAAGTTCGACGAAGGCACCGGCTCCAAGGCCTTTGACCTGACCGACAACAAGAATACGGCCTATCACTGCGGCACAGCCTGGTCGAATGAAAAGCCCAATGTTATCAATGCCGGCATCACCGACGAGACGGGT
>JBEAYO010000491.1:0-3116 GCA_041159285.1 Bacteroidota bacterium
TCCCATTACTGCAAAAAGCCTTGTGCATCGAGTGGCCTCACTCCAGGTCCGCCTCGCCCTCCGGTGCTTCCTGCTGCTGCTGTAGCATATTCAGGTAGTCGGTCGGGGTGAAGCCGGTGAGTTCTTTGAAACAATAGTTGAAGTAAATGCTGTTGCTGAAGCCCGAAGCGGCGGCGATTTCTGCCTTCGACATGGAAGTCCCTTGTTCCATGAGCAGCCTTCTGGCCTCATTGACCCTGAGCTCGTTGACCATGCCAGGGAAATTCGTTTTGCCGACCTCCTTGATGACCGTGGAGATCCGCCTGCTTCCCAAGCGGAAGTGCCTGGCAAATTCAGCGATAGTCAAATTGGGGTCCAGGTACAATCTCTCCTGTTCGATCTTGTTTCGGATACTTCTGTAAAGCCGCTGGTCGGTCTCCTGCTGCTGCGCGTGGGTAGGCGGCACGACGTCCTCCTGGTCTGGCAGTTCCTCCTGCAAGCCCTGCCCGGCATAGGCCAGGCTGAGGTTCATCTGGAACATGGTCTTGAGGTTCTCCTGCAGGCGCCGGTGCTGGCGGTAAATGATGCTGCCGGTGACGATCGCGAGCAAGAGCAGCAGCGACAGCAAGAGCAGCTGCAGGTTTTTCAGGTGTACATCCCGGGAGAGCTGGCGGTTTTCGCTGCTCAGCTGCTTCGTGTTGAAGATGACATTCAGTTCCTCCGCAGCGGCCCTTGCGTTGAGCGCGACGGTCTCCTTCCTGGCCCGGTCGTAGTCAAGCAAAGCCTGGTCGAAATTCTTGAAATCATTTACCTTGGCATAGTAGCGGCTCAGCATCAGATAGCCCTGCTCCAGGACGTCCCTGCGGCCGGAGGTGTCAGCCAGGCGGATGGCCTCCAGGGCGTATTCCCTGGCTTTGGCAAGATCCAGTCCGGTGGTGATGGCATTGTCAGCCAGGAGGGTATAAGTAGGTGCCAGGTTATAATCGAAGTGGTTCTCCCTGGAGATGTCAAGCACGCGCTGCAACAGCTGGTTGGAGCGGTCGTGCCGCTTTCTCAGGTGTTCAATCCTGGCCAGGTTGATCAAGGCGCTGGTCAACTGGGAGTAGTTGTCCAGTTGTTCAAACAATTCGCGGGCCTTGAGAGTGTACCACTCTCCTTTTTCATAGTCCTCCTTTTGAGTAAAGAATTTGCCGAGATTCAGATGACAGACGGCGACACCGAGGGTGTCAGCCAGTTCTTCGAAGGAGCGCAGCGCCTGGCTGGTCAAGGCAATGGCCTTGTCGCTCTCGCCCATCTCGTTCTCCAGGTTGCCCATGTTGAAGCTGACATCGGCCATGGCTTGCTGGTCCTTGAGGCTGCTGGCAACGGCCACGGCTTGCTGGTAAAGGCCGAGGGCCTCGGGCACCTTGCCGAGCTGTTCCTGGCAGATTGCCAGGTTGGTGAGGCATTTGAACCGGGCAGTTTCTTTATTTCTGACCAGTTCGGTTTCCAATGCCTGTTCGAGGTATTCGTAGGATATCCGGTATCGCTTCTTGTGGAGCTCCAGGGTTCCCATCAGGAAGCTGAGCTGGGCTTTCACCGAATCGTTGCTGGCCATGTCCTGGTTGTAAGTTTCCAGCAGTGCATAGGCCATGGAGTCTGCCGTTGGCAGGTCGGCTTCCATTTTGGCGTAAACGGGGTCGGTTGCTTCGGCCACGGCCTGGGCTGCTGTCTGGGAAAAGAGCCCGGTGTGGGCAGAGATTGATAAAAAGGCGATCAGCGTCGCTGCAATTTTTTTCATGTCTTATAAATGTTTCGGTACAATCGAAAGTTGGCGGGCGCTGGCAGATTGCCTGCAACCCTGACAGGGCCCGCCGGGCGCCCTTTGCGGAAGCCGAGCGGCGCCGGAAGAAAAAGATGAGGCGGCTCCATTGAACACGATACGCTTAGGGTAATCCTGTTTGTGAGTAAAGCGTTCACCGGGAGGGAGGCTCCAGCATCCTTATCACCCAGTCTGATTTATCAATGCCTGCCAACTCCATTTTTTTCAACCTGCCCAGCGCAATGACAGCCTCCTCTTCAGAATTGTAAAGTTCGCCGATGAACAGGATGATATCCTGCCCGCTGCCCGAAAAACAGGAGGCGCGGACGGCGAAGGGCTGGAGGCCGATTTGTTCCAGATCCAGCAAGGCCAGGCGCGTGTCAGCCAGCGAGGCAAAGTTGCCGGCCTCGATGGCGTATTTCCGGCCTGCAAAATTATAAAACCTTGCGCAGTCATAGAGGGCGAAGTCAGGCGGCTCGGCCTGGCTGTTAGCAGCGCTGGTCGCTGACGGCTCCAGGCGCCAGTAGCCGTCTTCGTCCCGCTTGTCTTCAGGCAAGAAGGACAGCGCGGCCTCGTTGGCGATGGCGGCCGTTTCGGGTGTGCGGTCGCCTGCCTTGTCGGCCAGTTCCTCCCGCAGTTCCACGGAACTGATTTGCCGGAAGCCCGGGTTGGCTGACTCTCGGTTAAAAATGACGGCGGTCAGCGTCAGGCTAAGGACGAGCACGAAGGCCTGGTTGTAGAAGCTGCGGCGGAAGCGGAGGATGGAGGTGTCGCGCTGAAGGAAGGCTGGGAGGGATTTCCCAAAGACGCCTTGCCAGAAGCCGAATTTTCCTTTTTCCAGCAAATCGCCGACCTTGCCATGCGAGAGCAGCGCCACCTGTCTTCTTCTGCCCTGGAAAATGTCGTGGCGGGAAGGGGTGATGACAATCTTCGTGTCCAGGTTGGCATCTACCAGCAGCAGCCCGAACCCGTTGAAGACACATTGCTGTTTCAGTTCCCGGAAGTATTTGTTTTCCTCTCCCTCAAAGACGTCGTGCGCAAGGGCAATCCACTGCTCGTCGGCATGGTATTTCTTGAATTGCTCCACGGCATAGATGTAGCGGTAGCGGCGGAAATTCCTGGCCAGCAGGTAAAAGGCTGCAAAAAAAACGGCGAAGGCCAGGATAGTCAGGGCCAGCCGTTCCAGCACCCTCGTGTTGTCGAGCTCGTGGAAGTGGAACTGGAAGTTGAGCACGGCGAGGAGGGCCAGCAGGCAGCCGGCGACGGCGAGCCCGTCCCAGAAGAGGACTTTCACCAGGGGCTTGTAGATGACCTCTTCGCGGGAGGAATGGGAGGT
>JBEAYO010000492.1:0-3115 GCA_041159285.1 Bacteroidota bacterium
CCAACCGCGCGGCGGAAGGGGGATTTAATGGTGCGCGGGGCAAAGCCCCGCGCACCTTTTAGGAGGAAGCGTCTCTCGAGGGGACTTTTAAGACAGACTATAAATCCCCCTCAATCCATCCAAATCCGCAGGCCGAGGTGAGCCCTGGCGCCCACCAGCGGACCCCACACCTGCATGGCATCGAAGTATTCCCCAAACGGATCCTGCCAGTCGATGATGGCATGCTCCTGACGGAAATCGGTCAGATTCTCCCCCCCGAGGTAAATCTCCAGGTTCTTGAACTTGTGCGTGACCTGGGCATTCACCAGGACGTAGTCGGGAGACCTCCCCTCAAAATGCTGCTTCTCCTCCACACTCGCAGGCAAATGGGATGCATGCGCAAAGCGCTGCCAACCATGATACTGAATGTGGGAATTGAACATCCAACGCTCATTCGCTGTCTCGTAATTCAAAGTCAACAGTCCCCGGTGCGGCGCCGTCATCGGGCGCAGCCTCAAGTCTCCAAGGTAGGTAACCCTGACATCGTTGAGCTTGTAAGCCAGCTTCATGTCAAAGCCCTTGAACGGTGCCCAGGTAGCCAGCAACAACAGGCTGTTGGCAAAACTCCTGCCGTCCAGGTTGTAAAACAACACCTTGCCGTGCGCGCTTTCCATATCCATCACCACCTGGTTCGCAAACTCCGTGCGGTACAAATCCACCAGGAAGCTGGCCGAACGACCCGCCAGCTTGAAGGTGCGCGTGAAGTTCAAACCCAGGTTCCAGGCATCCTCTATGCGCAAATCCTCCCGCACTTCTATCCTGCGGTTGCTGGCCAGCACGGCCAGGTTCTCCGGCAAGAACTGGGCAGAACGCACGCCGCGGCCGGCGCTCAGACGAAGAATGGTGTTGTCGTTGAAATTGTATTTCAGGTTGAGACGGGGCGTCACAAAGGTCTTGACCTGCGGCGCCTGCCCCCCGCGGACGCCCGACACCTCCAGGTGGTCTGCCCTTATGCCAGCGATGATGCCGAACTTGGTGCCTGTATAGGCATATTCCCCGAACACGCCCGGCATTGTCTCCCGATGACTGAAATCCGTGTCGTTCAACTGCTCATCGTAGTCGTCAATCTGGTAGCTGGCCCCGAGGTTCAACTTGTGGTCCGTGGTCACTACGAAGGATGAATAAAGCAGGTTGGCGTAGAAATTCCGCTGCTTGCCGCCGTACTCCGTCCTGCCAAAGGTATTGTCCATGTCGTGAATGCCGCCACCGTAAATAAGGGCGACAGAAGTGGCTGGCTTGTCAAATCCGAAATAGCCAAATTTCCCATAGACGTCCGCACGCCGGTTGCGCTGGTCAATGAGATACCACTCGGTATTGGCGGGCTCGCTCCCCGTCCGGATCTGACCACTGTTCCGCTCGTCGGCCAGCACCTGCACGTTGAATTGGCTGTAGAAGCTGCTTCCCTCATACACGTTCCGCCAAAGGCCCGTCAAGGTCTTCTTCAGGGACTGGTCCAGGAAGGAGTCCTTGTTGCGGTCGAATTCGCCCTGGGTGGTGCTGCCGTGGAGAATCAGGCCGCTGCTCATCTCGGGCGTCCACTTTTTATTCAGGTGCAGGTTGACTTCCCCGCGCTCGGTGGTGGAGCCAAAAAGGTTGAGGAAGACGGGCTTGTCCTTGGACGGCTTCACCATCTCGATGTTGATTTGCCCGGTCATGGATTGGGGGCCGTTTTGAACGGTGCTGGAGCCTTTTGAAACCTGTATGGCTTCCACCCAGGATCCAGGGATGTACTCCAGGGCCAGGGGGCTGCCCAGTCCCGTGTAGGCAGGCCGCTTCTCCAACAGCAGCTGTGAATAGATGCCGCGGAGGCCGAGCATCTGCACTTCAGAGGCGCTGGTGACGGCGTCCTGGCGCATGACATCCACACTGCCGCTGGTCTCAAAGCTCTCTGCCAGGTTGCAGCAGGCTGCCTTTTTAAGCTCGCAAGCCGTGATGTTCTCCATATTGACGGGATCAAGGGTGGAGGTGTAAACATCTCCCCTGTGTTCGGTAATCTCCACCGTTTGCAGCTCTGTAATTCCCTCTATTTTAATAAACAGGGAATCTTCATGCGGAAACACCTCTATGAAGACGGGGTCGTAGCCGACATACTGGATGAGCAAGTAGGCAGTAGTGTCCAGCTTTGGCAGCCAGAAGTCTCCATTGACATCTGTAGCGGTGCCAATGTCAGTGCCGTCCCACTGCACGGTGGCGCCGATGAGATGCTCTCCATCCTGGTTGAAGACGTTGCCGTATACCTGCCGGCCCTTCTGTTGCTGGGCTTGCAGCAGCAGTGGCAGCAAGAGGATCAATGATATGATTTGAATCGCTTTCATGACGTTTAGATATAGATTGACGAAAATGTTTTGAATGCCGCCGATGTGCGTCGACGAGTGAGCAGCAAATCCACTGGGGGATTCGCCGGAAAGTCAGAGAAGCGAATGATTTAACAGAGGAAGGACTGAATCCTCACCAGCAGGCCGGTTCCGTAAGGTGGAGGAGGCAAGTCACAGGCTTCGGCCGGGCAGGCCGGGGTGGAGAATACCGGGAGGACGGCAAACGGAGAGCTGGCATTTGCCAAAGGAGCTGCCGGCACCTGGATGTCGAACTCAGCTGAATTGACGAGGTAGTCCGCGTCCAGTTTGACGAAGACCGTGGTGGTGTCGGCGCAGTTTTTCCGTGGCGTTGGCGCCGGGCGCTCACAGGCCGCCTGCTGCTTGCAGCATTTGGGTTTCTTGACCGCGACGGCATGAGACATGCCGCAGGGATCCTCAGGGGTGAACAGGGAGGCTGCGAACTCGCCCTTGCAATAGCAGTACAGCTGGTGCACGCTAAGGCCCGTCGTCGTGACAAGCATCAGGACTGCCAGGAAGAGCACTGTGATATGGCGGAGTTCTTTTTTCAAGTTGCCTCGTTGTGTTGAAGTTGGAATGCCTGGCTGTCGCTTGACGTGCAGGACTGAACCTGCCTCTTGGAACGCCTTCGTTTCAACATGCAAATTTATGCCTATTTACACTAACTTGCACGGTTTCAGCATTTTTTTCGAATAAAAGCGATGCCGATTGCCCTGACCCTCCCATTGAGACTGTCTCAAGGG
>JBEAYO010000493.1:0-3101 GCA_041159285.1 Bacteroidota bacterium
CATTATTTGACACCCCACTACCCACCGGAGAGCGCTTCAGCATGCGTATTGAAGCAGGCCGGCCTGCCGATATACAAGGAGAGCGGACAGTGGCCTTCATAGACTGCGACAAATTAGTGTTTCCCCTCCGCCTGCGGCATTGGCAGCCTGGGGATGAATTCCAGCCGCTTGGAATGGGGGGCAGGCACCAGAAGCTCCAGGATTTTTTCAACAACCACAAGGTCAGCCGCTTCGACAAAGAGCGGATCTGGCTGTTGGAAAGCGCCGGGGAAATCGCCTGGGTGGTGGGCATGAGGCTCGATGAGCGCTACAAGCTGACAGAAAGCACCCGCCACTGTGCGATATTCAGCATCAGCGACTGATTGGGCAGCATTTTTGCCCTTAGGGAAATTGAAACCCGATTTTATAAATTATAAACCCATTGCGACATGAATAAAACCATTACGCTTATTTGCCTTATAGTCTGCGCATGCACCACTTCGGTCCGGTTGAATTCCCAGACAGTGGCCGAGGAGCAGCGGCTGCTCATCACCAAGCGCACTGCCTCCTGGTGTCCGAACTGTGGCACCTGGGGATGGACGCTTTTCAAGAACCTCATCGAGGACAATGCTCCTAAGGCTGTCTTGATTGCCGCTCACTACGACGGCCAGCTGGCCGTTCCGGCGGCTGCCGACCTCACCGATAACTTCGGCGGGTTTTACCAGCCTCGTTTTTTTCTGAGTGAGACGGATGTGAATGCCAGCTCCGGCAACAGCTCCTCCATTCAAAACTCGATACGCGACCAGGTCAATGCGGCTTTTGACGCCAGCCCGGTAGCCAACTCAGGCTTCGCCCCCATCTGGCAGGACGGCCTTCTGAAGGCTGCAGCCAGGGTGAAGTTCTTTCAGGAAGCCCAGGGAGAGTACTACCTTGGCTTGTACCTCATCGAGAACAATGTGACAGCCTACCAGGCCGGCATCGGCAACAATGCAGTGCACCAGAAATTGTTCCGGGCAGCTTTTTCCGACGAGACCTGGGGCCAACTGATAGTGAACGGCACTGCGCAGGCAGGCCAGGAATTTACTTTGAACTTCTCCCATCCGCTGGATGAATTACAGGGGGATTACGAGGTTGTAGGCATCATCTGGAAGAAAGTAGATAGCAAGTACCTGCCTGTGAACGCCTGGTCCACTGATCAGATCGGCACGGCGACCGGTGTCTCATCGATTGCGCTGAAGAGCGAGCTGAGAGCATCCCCTGTTCCCTCCTCCGATAGGGTAAGCGTCGGGGTCAACCTTCCGGCAGGACTTGATCAGGCTGTGCTCGATGTAGTTGAAGTTTCCTCCGGCAATGTCGTGCAGGAGTTGCACCGGGGAGGATTAAATCCGGGTGAGCATCGCTGGGAAACAGGCAAGGAGGAGCTTGGCGGCGCCGGCGTTTACCTGTTGCGGCTGATTGCATCAGGCCAGCAGTACACCCAGCGGATTGTCATACAGTAAGTGCCCTGGTTGGCGGGGACATGGGCACCTGGCTTTTGGGAAAAGCCTCAAGGTATGTTCAACCACTTGTGCGTCTGAACACTAAGTCGCCATTTTGGATTTTTCAGGCAGTAATCAACCGCCGCCCGGGTGTTTTCGAGGGCGGAGGGCCCGTCCATGGGTTGCAGGAAAAAGTTACGGAAGTCCAGCTGGAGGAACAACTCCGGCATGGCGGCGGGTTGGGGATAAACCAGTTTTAATTCATCACCGGCGGTGATCAGCAAGGTAGTGCCCGCCTTGGGGCTCACGCAGATCCAGTCAAGCCCCTCGGGAGCTGCCACCGTTCCGTTGGTTTCGACCCCCACCTCGAAACCTGCCTTGTGCAGCTGGTCCAGCAGCGACTGGTCCAATTGCAGGAGGGGCTCTCCGCCCGTGCAGACGACATAGGGCTTCCCCTGGCTCAAATCTCCCCATATCTCGCGGGCTTTGCCGACGAGCGCTTCCGCCGAGTAAACCCCGCCGTTCAGCCCGTCGGTGCCGCGGAAGTCGGTATCGCAGAACTGGCAGATGGCCTTGGGTCTGTCTTCCTCCCTTCCGCTCCAGAGGTTACAGCCGGAGAAGCGGCAAAAAACGGCAGCTCTGCCGCTTTGTGCGCCTTCTCCCTGGAGGGTGTAGTACATTTCCTTTATCTTGTAACTCATGTCAAAAAAAGCTTGTGAGCGGGCTCATCCGGCGTTTGGTCGTTTGGCCAGTTCGAGCCAATGGTAGCTGAAGAAAAACTCTTTTTTAAGGCAAAAGGTTTCGCAAATGTCCCAACCGTTTTCAGCCAGACACCGGGCATAGGACTGGAGGTCGTGCTGCTGGGGGTGAAGGATGTCTCCGGGTATGCTGCGAAACAGCTTTAAAAAAAAGGAGTGGTTGTGAGCATCCACTGTCAGGTACAGCCGTCCGTTCTCGTTCAAAGCCCTGTGGAGGTTCTGGAGGCAGCGTCCCATGTCTGCCACATGATTGATGGCATTGAGACAGTATATCCTGTCCAAGTTCGCCGGGGACTGAAAATCTTCCAAAGGGCTTGTGATGAAACGGACGTGGGGAAAATCAGCCGGTTGGGGAAATCCGAGGATTTGTGCATAAGCGTTCAGCAGGGGATCCAAAGCCACCGTCTCGACCTGTCCAAGCACCGTAAACACCCCAGCGGGCCCGCAGCCGGCATCCAGGACTTTTTCGCCAGGCCGGGGCCAGGCTGCTTTCTCATCCAGCAGTTTCTTCCAGTAGTCCTTTTTCCAGGAGAGGTACTCCTGGTCGGTTTTGCCGCGGAGGTATTGCCGCCACCACCATATTTCGAACTGCTGCGCGATTTTCCATCGGATTTTCATGGTGCAAAATTAGGAATTTGCAGTAAATAGCAGCTTTTAATGAACCCGGCTGCTTCGGTGGCTGTTTTGATTGGGTGCCGCCTGCGATCAAGCGTTTTTTTATCGCTTTGTGGAAGGTCCAAGGGGTTGTCTAAAAAGGCAAGATGGCAAGGCGTATTCATGTAAAATGGGCAGCCTAAAAAGTCACCGGGGCGCGGTTCCCCCCTCAAAAAAGGGCGCGGGGCGTAGCACCGCCACCTAAAAACCCCTTCCCTGCCGCGGTTTGGCT
>JBEAYO010000494.1:0-3095 GCA_041159285.1 Bacteroidota bacterium
GAAGTGCACCGGTCGGATAGGTTGCCAGCTGAACACCCTGCGGGGTTGTGTAAAAAGCCACCAGGGCGCAGTGCCTCCTATTTGAAAAGGGCGCTTGGCGGGCCACATGCCCGCCGAGCGCCCTTTCCGAGTGCCAAGCGGCGTCGGCGGAACCAGCCGCAAGGGCTTTTTACACAACCCCCGCGCCTTTTGCAAGAAGGCATCTCGCCAGTGCATTCCGGATGCACCCATTTTCAGGCAACTACCTGCCGCAGGGAAATCCCATTCTTACCTGCTCACCTGCACCTTCAGCGTCTGGCTTCCGGTCAAACCCGTCACCCTGAGCAGGTAAGTGCCGCCGGGCAGGTCCTCCAGGCGGAAAGGAACAGACATGCCGCCACCAGGAGCATTCACCTCCATGGCCCGGATTTCCCTTCCGCTCAGGTCGCTCAGTGACAGCCGCAGTTCATCCGCTTTTGCCAGCTGCAGCATCAGGTCGAAATTCCCGTTCGATGGATTGGGCTGAATCCAGATGGAAGTGCCGCCATCTGTCTCCGACAGGCTGTTCAGAACGATGTTGACATCTTCCTGGCTTGTCCTGGGGCCGCAGGAATTGGTGGCGATGAGTTTTACCTTGTAAAGCCCGGACTGCTGGTAAGTATGGACCGGATTTTCCTCCGTGCTGTTGTTGCCGTCTCCAAAATCCCATGAGTAGCTGCTGGCATTCTGGGAGGCATTCGTGAAAGTCACCACGGAGTCGCTGCTGATGACAAAGGAGAACTCAGGTTCGGCCAGCGGCAGCACCTCAATCTGTTTTGTGATGTTTGCCGACCCCGATGCATTGGCCACTGTGAGGCTCACGAGCTGCGTCCCGGGTTGGGTGAACGTGACCGTGACAGGTCCCGCGGAAACGGAGGTCGGAGGAAGCGCTCCCGGGCCAAAGCTCCAGCTGTAGCTGTCGATGTCCGCACTGGTGCTCACGCTGAAGATGACCTGCTTGTTGTCGCAGACGGAATCCAGGGAGGAGAGTATCTCCGCCACCGGAGGCATCATCTCAAACACCCGGATATTGTCCAGGTACATCGAGTTGCCATATCCATTCACATTGATGAACCTCAGTACTATCTTTTCTCCGATGAACTGGCTGAGGTCTATGAGTTCCTTGCGCCACTGAGCAGCAGAGGAGGGATTGAAGACATCCCCCTGCGAGCCCGCCGTGGCCAGCTGGTCCTTGAATTTTTCATAAATGACCGCTCCGTTCTCCCAGCCGCACTCCGTGCCAACCTCTACTCGCAGCCCGTCGAAATAGGTGTCGTCGTAGTAGGCGTAGGCCACATTGAAGGAAAGCGCCGGTGCAATGGCTGCGCTGAGGTCAACGGGAATCGACTGGATCATGTCCTCGGCGCCGTTGCCGTTGTAGGTGTAGTTGTCAACGAACAACACGTTGGAATTGCTACCCGTTGCGCCGGTCCTTACGACGCGCTGCCAGGTCTCAAGGCTGTCTGGATTGAGCAGGAGGTAATGGTCCGGCGGAAAGACGGTGCCTTCGAATCCCTCGAAGTAATCCGGCGTGGCAATCGCCGTGGCCGTGTTCAACACGAAGTCATGCTGCAGCGAGTCGTTGAACAGGAACTGGTCAGACGGCAGGTTGACAAATGCCTGGATGTCGTGCTGACCCGGCAACAGGCCCAGCAGCGGATTGCTGAAGTTGTAAACCAGGCTTTGCCCCGGCAGCATCAGCGGAATGGTTTCATTTACCAGTGGCTGCTGGTCCAGGATGTAGCTCACCGGGATGTCGTACAGGGTGTCCAATCCATTGTTTTTTAACTCGATGGACACCTGCAGGTCCGAGCCCTCGCAGTTGGTGGCGATGCCGCTGGCAGGGGAGAGTATGGAGACCAGGGAGGCATCGAATTGCTGGGGGCAATTCAGCAATCCCCCGTTGTAGGGGATGGCCACCGTCCGCTCGCTGTGCAAGTCGTTGTTCAGCAGGGTGCGAACTGCAATCCAGTGGTCCAGGTTGGGGTTGCCACCGATGGTCGGGAGGAAAGCCTCCAGGGCGGCGACGGTGTCCAGCGGCTCCATGTACTTCGACCCCAGCAGGAGCACCTCATACTGAATATCCGCTCCGGGCAGGTTGACGTTGGCAGGCTCCCAGGTGACGTGCAGGTACTGCGGACAGGCCTGTTGTACGGTCACGTTGGACGGCCTGGGGGCGGCGTGGAAGAAGTCCGGGCTTTCGCTGGTTTGATCTCCCCTGGAGATCCTTATCTTGTAGAAGCCATTGAGGTTGGCTGGAATGGTCCAGTCCAGCATTCTGGTGGCGGGGGTTGCCGTGGCAATTGATGAGACGGTGCCGGTGCCGGCTTCCACCAGGGAAACATCAAAGGAGCCGGAGTTGTCGTGGGCATCCCAGTGGATCCTGAGCGTTTCTCCCGGGTCAAAGGCCTCTCCGCCGGCGGGATGGGTGACCGCTATGCTGTCCGTCCTGAATTCCCAGGTAACCCAGTAAGAATGGCTGCCGAAGGGCACCAGTTTTCCCTCTACCTGCAGTTCATAGCTGCCGGGCACCGGAAAGTCAATGGCAATCTGCTCCATGTTGTTGAGGGTGTCCACCCCCTTGCCGGCCGGCGTGTTCAGGGTGTTGGCATTGGGTGCCGGGTTCAGCAGCCAGGGCAGGAAAGGAAGCGGTGCCCCCGGGAAGGACACGCGGCAGTCCAGGTCGTTGACCAGGGCTTTGGTGGCCATGACCGAGGCGGGTACATCGCTCCAGTAGACCATGATCCTGGCCTGCTTGACGCCGGCCGGGATGAGGATCTGGTGCGAGTTGGTGACACCGGCGTCAACGGAGGCCTTGAAAATACGCTGTTCCTCCAGGGTGTTGACGGCGCGCAGGGCGTTGACATGTCCCCAGCCGAAGCGGAAGTCAGGACCCGGGTTGCCGAGGTCATTGGCCGTGTTGAGCAGGCAGGTTTTCAGCAAGGCGGCCTCTGCCACCTCGCCGTTGTTGAGTTCGCGGTAGGCCTGGTGGAGCTGGGCCATGATGCCGGCTATGCCGGGAGAGGCGGCCGAGGTGCCACCGAAGGACTGGTAAGTGTGGTTTTCATCCGTGGAGA
>JBEAYO010000495.1:0-3090 GCA_041159285.1 Bacteroidota bacterium
CGGGGGTGTGGGCTACCCAAACCCGCGGCAGAAGGGGAGTTTTTGGCGCGCGGGGCAAAGCCCCGCGCGCCTTTTGCGATAAGGCGCTTCCGCCAAAGGGTCTTTTGAGACAGCCTCACCCTTTTCAAAGCTACCTGCGTTGCCAGGTATAGTTACATGCGCATGACATTTTGTCATCAAAATCCTGCTAAATTTCTTATCTTTGCACTCCGAAATCAAAAACAGGAAAAATGTACGATAACAATCCGACACTGGAGGCCCTGGGCAAAAAAGAAATAAATGAATCCAAGCAAGGAGAGGTCTTTTTCCAGGAGAATCTGCAAGCCGGGACCCGCCAGTTCTACATTGAAAGCTATGGCTGCCAGATGAACTTCAGCGACAGCGAAATCGTGGGGAGCATCCTGGCTGAAGCCGGTTTCAGCCCCACCCGGAACCTGGAAGCAGCCGATCTCATCTTGATCAACACCTGCTCTATTCGGGAAAAAGCCGAAGAAACCGTCCGCAAGCGGCTCCGGGTTTTTGACGGTGTTAAAAACAGGCGTCCAGGAACCCTGGTGGGCGTGCTGGGTTGCATGGCCGAGCGGCTCAAGACCAAATTGCTGGAGGAAGAGAAACTGGTAGACATCGTCGTGGGACCTGATTCTTACAGGGATTTGCCAACACTGGTCTCCACGGCTGCAGAAGGCGAAAAGGGCATCAATGTTTTCCTCTCCAGGGAAGAAACCTATGCAGACATCAGCCCGCTGAGGCTGGACAGCAACGGCGTGACTGCCTTCATTTCCATCATGCGCGGCTGCGACAACATGTGTTCCTTCTGTGTGGTGCCTTTCACACGGGGACGCGAACGGAGCAGGGATTGTTTCAGCATAGTGGCTGAGGCAGCTGACCTGTTTGACAGAGGCTACCGGGAAGTGACCCTCCTGGGACAGAACGTGGACAGCTACAAGTGGCAAAACCCGGAGAACGGCGAAACCGTCAACTTCGCCCAACTGCTGGAAATGGTCGCCAGGTTGAATCCGGCCTTGCGCGTGCGATTCTCCACCTCCCATCCCAAGGATATCACAGACGAGGTGCTTTTCACCATGTCGAGATATGAAAACATTTGCAAGTACATACACCTGCCTGTCCAAAGTGGCAACCTATGACCGCGAATGGTACATGAACAGGGTAGCGGCCATCTATCGGGTTTTGCCGGATTGTGCGATAAGTTCAGATATCATCGCCGGTTTTTGCTCTGAGACAGAGGAGGAGCACCAGGAAACGCTCAGTATGATTTCCTGGGCCAATTACTCCATGTCTTACATGTTCTTCTACTCCGAGCGCCCGGGTACACTGGCTGCAAAAAAATATCCGGACGATGTCCCGTTGGAGGTAAAGAAACGCAGGCTCTCTGAAATTGTGCAGCTTCAGAACGAGGTGTCCCTGGCCCATAACAAAAAAGACATCGGCAAGACATTCGAGGTCCTGGTCGAGGGAGATTCCAGGCGGTCTGAACTGGAGTTCAAGGGCAGGAACAGCCAGAACAAGATGATTGTTTTCCCGAAGATGAAGGGCATCAAGCCAGGCGATTATGTGCACGTGAAGGTCAGGGAGGCCACCAGTGCCACCCTGATGGGCGAGATTGTTGCTCCTTGACCAATGCCACATCAGGATCCGATAACCCTTTGAACCAGTTTTCGAATTATGAACAACCTACTTTCCATCAAGCAGAAATTCGGAATCATTGGCAACTCACCCTTGCTGGACCGCGCGCTGGACACAGCCATCCGAGTCGCCGCGACGGACCTCACGGTCCTCATCACCGGTGAGAGCGGTGTGGGCAAGGAGAACATCTCTAAAATCATTCATTCCCTCAGCGCCAGGAAACACAACCAGTTCATCGCCGTCAACTGCGGGGCCATTCCCGCAGGCACCATCAACTCAGAGCTGTTCGGCCATGAAAAGGGCGCTTTTACCGGTGCCATCAACGACCGCAAAGGATATTTCGAAACGGTGGACGGCGGCACGATCTTCCTGGATGAAATCGCTGAAATGCCCCTGGACACCCAGGCTTATCTGCTCAGAATACTTGAATCCGGAGAGTTCATACGGGTGGGGTCCTCCAAGGTCCAAACCTCTGATGTCAGGGTCATCGCAGCTACCAACCTGGATCTCGAGCAGCGGATGCGAAGCGGCAAATTCAGGGAAGACCTCTACTACCGACTCAATACCGTGCCGATTAAGGTCCCCTCCCTCAAGGAGAGGGGCGACGACATCTACCTGCTTTTCAGGAAATTCAGCAATGACATCGCGGAAAAATACCACACTGACCCGGTCCGCCTTGATGAACAGGCCCGCTTTCTGTTGGAAAACTACCGCTGGCCGGGGAATGTCCGCGAACTGAAAAATGTGGCTGAACAAATTTCCATTCTGAGCGAAAAGCGCATGATTGACGCAGAGGACCTGCTTCGTTTCGTGCCCAACATCCAAAACCGCAACCTCCCGATTCCCGCCGAGGGAACCAAGGCAGGGGATAATTTTCAGGAGCGGGAAATTCTTTTCAAGTTTCTTTTTGATATGAAAAATGACCTCAATGACCTGAAAAGCCTGGTCTTTGAGCTCATCCGACAGAACGATCTGGAAATGCCAGACACCAGCAGCCTTCGCATGCTGCAGCAAGTCACGCTTCCAGAATTTACTCCATCGGCAAAGGATGCCCCTGAGTTTGATAAATTTGTCCCAGCTCAGTTGAGGGTTGAGCCCTCGGAGAATTTGAAGCCCATTATCATTGACAGGCCCGAGAAAAATTACGATTCCTCAGAGGTGGTTGAGGCAAGCCTGAATCTCATTGAGATGGAAAAAGACCTCATTTTGAAGGCGCTGAAAAAACACGCAGGCAAACGAAAAGAAGCCGCCCAGGACCTGGGAATTTCAGAACGGACGCTCTACCGCAAAATTAAAGAATATGACCTTCAGTAGTCTTGTTTCGGCGGGGTCATCGAAGGGGCAAAAAGGCTCTTTTCTCCCCACTTTGTGCCTTTTTTCGGTCACGTAGCCGGGCTATGCTCCCTCAAAAAGCCTTCAAGTGGAAAGAAAATAGCACTTTTTTCC
>JBEAYO010000496.1:0-3088 GCA_041159285.1 Bacteroidota bacterium
CGATGGGGGGCGGGGCCAACCCGGGCCCCCCCCCCCACCCCTTCCGGGGGCCAATTAGCACCGACGAAGTGATTTCAAGCCGCGAAGGTTTGGGTTGCCCAAACCTTCGCTGGCAGGACTAATATGTCCGAAGGAGGCTATGGATTACAGTCCCCTGCCACCCCTGGAAGAACCGCCGGAGGAGCCCCTGGAGGATCCGCCGCTGTTGAAGCTACCGCCGGAGGAACCCCTGGAGGAGCCACCACTGTTGAAGCCACCGGAGCTTCTGGAAGATCCGCTGTCGAAGCTGCCGCGGCTGCCGCCGTTGCCGCCGCTGTTCCAGTTGTTGCTGCGGCTGTTGTTGCCGGGCGAATCAAGCGAACCGCCCCTGCTGCGGTTATTATTGTGTTCGCTGCCGGAAGCGCGTTCCCTGCTGCGCGAATTGTTGTTCATTCTTTCCTGGGAGGAGCGGTTGTCGGAGCCGGACCTGTTGATGCCTTCCTGGCCGGAGTTGCGCTCCGGGTTGCGGGAAGGATTGGCAGCCGGGTTGGAGTTGCGGGCGTCTCTGCGCTCATTGTGGTCTGCGGCAGAGGAGTTGCTGCGGCTTTCATTCAACTCGCGGCGGACGGCATCGCGTTCGCTGATCTGGCTGTTTTGGTCAGAGTCCGAGCGGGGAGTTCCGATACTTTGGCGCGTGGCATTGGCTTCGCGGTCATTGCGGCCATTGCCCGGCGTGCCAGCCCTCAGGCTGCCAGGTCCCGTTTCCGGACGAACGCCCGTTCTCCTGGATCCGTAGTAGCCGTTGTTGACGTTGGCGACCGTGTTGTAGTTGAGGCCGTTGCCCCAGCTTGGCGGGCAGTAATAGGAGCCGTAGCTACCTGCACCATAGGCGGAATTTCCGAATCCGCCACCTCCATAGAAGGAGTTGCCGAACCCACCCCCGCCGTAGAAGTTGTTGACTACATAGGTGTTGCCGAATCCGCCGCCGAGGAACGGGTCGTTCCAGCGGTTGCGCCAGGGGGAGCCGAAGCCGGGGCCGAAGCCGGCATTCCACCTGTTCCAGCGGTTCCAGGAGCGATAGGACCAGAAGTCATCGTAAATCAGCATAGTGACCAGGCCTGGGGACCAGAATGGGTCGTAGTAGGCCATGTCCACATACACCGGGTCAAAGTAGCTGAATCCATAGTAAGGCCTGTGGAAGCGGCGGATGCGGGAGGTGTAGTGGTAGTTGTAGTCGTCGTATTCGTACTCCTCGTCGTAGTTTTCATCGCTGTAGCTGTCATTTTGAGAGCTATTGTTGTTGAAGGAAGAGGAGTAGTAACCATCGCCGTCCGTGTCCGGGTTGTAGTACAGGTCGTCGTATTGTGCAAAGCTCAGGTTGACCCCTGCCAGCAGAAACATGGCGACCAAGAGGAAAGGCATTTTATTCGTTTTCATGCTGCGCTGTGTTTTTATTTCAATAAATGAATTCCGATGCAAAATTGTTTAGTTGCTTCAAGCCGTGCGAGAAAAGCCCGCTGGTTGAATCAGACACGAATTTATTAGCTTTGCGCCACTTTTTATGTTAACGGCTTGCTAAAATCGCATTTTCAGGCTGTTAAATTTGGAGGCCGCATTTTAAGGCCGGGAAACAGGAATGTGAAAATAACGTTAAAATCGCAGTTGCTCCCGATGTTTTGGCCTCCAAAAGGCAAAAAAGTGAGTATTTTATTGTTAAAATCTATAAAAAGGCCGTTTTGTGCAACTTACGCCTGTCCGGCTTGCCGGCTGTTGTTTGTGCCTAAAGCCTGCAAATTTTCATGGCAAAAGAAATCACTTCCAGAGATCAGGACTATTCCCAGTGGTACCTCGACATTGTAAAGAAGGCCAACATGGCTGACCATTCTGCCGTCAGGGGCTGCATGGTCATCAAGCCGCACGGCTTCGCCATCTGGGAAAACATGCGCGACCAGCTGGACCGCATGTTCAAGGACACGGGGCACGTCAATGCCTATTTTCCCTTGTTCATTCCCAAGAGTTTTTTGAGCCGGGAGGCCCAGCACGTCGAAGGCTTCGCCAAGGAATGTGCGGTCATCACCCACCACCGGTTGATGAACGACCCCAACGGGGGCGGCGTCATCGTTGACCCGGACGCGAAGCTGGAGGAGGAACTCATCGTTCGCCCCACTTCCGAGACGATCATCTGGGACACCTACCGCGGCTGGATCAACAGCTACCGGGACCTGCCGCTGCTCATCAACCAATGGGCCAACGTCGTGCGCTGGGAGATGCGCACGCGCTTGTTCCTGCGCACGGCGGAGTTCCTCTGGCAGGAGGGCCACACGGCCCACGCCACCAGAGAGGAGGCCATCGCCGAGACGATGACCATCCTGGATGTCTATGCCCGTTTCGCGGAGGAATGGATGGCCATGCCCGTCGTCCGCGGGGTGAAAACCGCCAACGAGCGCTTTGCCGGAGCCGACGAGACCTTCTGCATCGAGGCGCTGATGCAGGACGGGAAAGCGCTGCAGGCGGGCACTTCTCATTTCCTGGGGCAGAACTTTGCCAAGGCCTTCGATGTGAAGTTTCTCAACGAAAACAATGAGCAGGAGTATGTATGGGCGACTTCCTGGGGCGTTTCCACGCGTCTCATCGGCGGCCTCATCATGACCCACTCCGACGACGACGGCCTGGTGTTGCCGCCCAGGCTGGCCCCGGTGCAGGTTGTCATCGTGCCGATTCCCAAGCCCGCTCCCGAGATGGACGAGGCGGCGGACAAGATCATTAAGGAGCTAAAGGCCAAGGGCATCCGGGTGAAGTACGACACTGACATGAAGAACAGGCCTGGCTTCAAATTCGCCGAGCATGAGATGCACGGCGTTCCGGTGCGTCTGGGCATCGGTGCGCGGGACCTGGCTGCCGGACAGGTGGAGGTGGCGCGCCGCGATACCAAAGAAAAGATCAATCAGCCGCTCGATGGCATTGCGGATTACGTGGCCAATTTGCTCGACGAGATTCAGCAGAATCTTTTCAACCGGGCGCTTCAGTTCCGGCAGGACCACACCACGGCGGTGGATAATTTCGATGATTTCCAGGCTGTGCTGGCCGACAAGGGCGGTTTTATCAGTGC
>JBEAYO010000497.1:0-3085 GCA_041159285.1 Bacteroidota bacterium
CGAAAAAATGGCGGTCATTCATTATTTTATTTCGCCGCCGCAGTCAGCGAAAGTCCTTTGAGACAGCCTCTTTCCGAGAGGCAAACAGCATCTGCAAGGGGTTCTAAACAATTACATTTTCATCAGTTTAAAGCCGACCATCTATAAAAGAAGCCCGCCTTGCGGGTTTGGCTGCATGCTTTTCTTCAAACTGAGAGGACTACGGCAGGCTTTCACTGGCTCTGGGGCGGCGACTTGCCAGGGAATCTTCTCACGGCAACATCGCCTGGGCTGTAAAAAAAAAGCAACAAAATTTAATTATAAAAAAGCACCTTATGGATATACTTGTCACAGGTGGCGCAGGATTTATCGGTTCCTCCATCTGTCTCCAACTGAAAGAGAAATATCCGCATTATAAGATTACCGCCTTTGACAACCTGCGAAGAAGAGGATCAGAGCTTAACCTTCCGGCATTACAGGACAGAGAGGTGAATTTCATCCATGGCGATATTCGCAATCCCGAGGACCTGGAAGCAGCACCTGCCTTCGACCTGATGGTCGAGGCCTCTGCGGAGCCAAGCGTCATGGCTGGCCTGGGCAACAACCCCAGCTACGTCATCAACAACAACCTCAACGGCTCCATCAACTGCTTCAACGCCTGCTTGCGGCATCAGGCAAGATTGGTCTTCCTCTCCACCAGCCGTGTTTATCCCATATCCAGGATTGAAAATGCCGCATTCATCGAGGAGGACACCCGTTTCGCTTTTGCAGCGGAACAGCAGGAAGCCGGAATTTCAAAAACAGGCATCTCTGAGTCCCTGAGTCTGGACGGAGCCCGATCTTTTTATGGTGCCACCAAGCTGGCATCCGAACTCTTCATTCAGGAATACGCTGCTTTTTTCAACATGAAGCATGCCATCACCCGATTCGGGGTAGTGGCCGGGCCCGGACAGATGGGCAAGACCGACCAGGGCGTTGTCACCCTCTGGGCGGCCAGGCACTTCTGGAAGCAACCGCTTTCGTACATCGGCTATGGGGGAAGAGGAAAGCAGGTCCGCGACATACTGCACATTGACGACCTGGTCAGGCTGATTGACCGCCAGGTGCACCAGCCTGACATTTTTCATGGCAAGGTGTACAATGCCGGCGGCGGGCTGGCCTTCAGTGCTTCCCTGGCAGAGATGACCGCCCTTTGCGAGGAAATAACGGGGAACAAAGTTCCCATATACCCGGAGTCAAAGACAAGACCGGCTGATTTGAGAATCTACCTGACAGACAACTCCCGGATCACGGCAGATACAGGTTGGAGACCGGAGAAAAGTGTGAACGAGGTAATGGCGGATATATTTGACTGGATCAGCAGCAATGAGCTAAAGCTAAAAAAGATATTAAATGGATAAGGATGCTTTTTTCCCAAAGTTTTTCTCATGGATTCTTCAGAGGAGCACCAGCAGGTATTTTCCCTTTTTGCTGGCCATGGTTCTGACCGTGATGAGCATGTTCCTGGCGATGCCGAAATGGATAAAGTACAATGAAAACACCGAGCCCTGGCAGGTGGTTAAGTTGAAATCCGACGATTTGACCCACACGCTGGACCACTTGGAACCCGGGAGTTGGCTTGCTAAAAAAGTATTCCGCCTGAGCGTGCCGGCATTCATGAAGCTGACGGGTGCACCGCCGCTGGCAGTATTGGCACTGCAGTTTTTGTGTGGTTTCCTGCTGTTGGTTTTTTGCTACAAGTTGGTTGAGGAGTTGGTTGCTGACAAGGTGTCAGCCGTTTTTATCACCGCCGCAATGGCTTTCACCTATTTCGGACGAGCGGCATTCTACGATGCGATGTTCCTGTGGTTTGACGGCTTTGCCTATTTTCTGCTACTAATGGCCTTGTATTGCTCCAGGCCTTGGCTGATATTCTTGTTTGCCAGTGCGGCAGCCTGGACGGATGAGCGGGCGTTCATAGGATTGTCCATCGTCATGTTGTTCCATTTGATGAAGTCGGGCGGATTGAAGGCAAGGGACTTGCCTTCAGCTGTTCGCGGCGGCCGGTTTCTTGCTGCCTTTGCAGCTGCTGGCTTGTATCTGGCTATCAGGCTTTGGCTTCAATATTCATTTGGTATGAAGACGCCGACAGATGGGGCGAAGTTGCAGGTTCTATTTCAAGCCTGGTTTTATCTTCCCCTCGGCAGCTGGACTTTCATGGAAGGCCTCTGGCTGGCTGCTTTGGTTTTTTTCATAGTTGCGTTGTCCAGGAGGGATTACCTTCTGCCGGGGCTTGTCTTGGCTACCTTGCTGGTTTTTACGATGATTGCTGGCTGTGTTTATGACATTACGAGGAGTGGTTCCTACGCAATGCCAATCGTGTTTGTAATCGTCAGTTATCTGAGTCATCGGATGATAGCAGAAGAACAAAGGTTTCTTTATTTTTCAGCGTTTGCGATTTCGCTATTGTTTCCGCCATTGTTTGTTTGTTCAGTCTGGAAAATGGAATATTCCATATCTAGCCCTGTATTTATCCAATTGCTGCGCCTGGTCATTTGACCAGGAACAGACTTCGGATGATGAGCAGGGAGCAATTGTAAAAGGTAACTGTTCAGCCACGCCCTTGCATATGCCGCTGGCCTCCCGGAAAGGGCGCGGGGCTGCGCGCTCAGGCGCGCCGTCGACCGCCCTTTTCGGAAAACAAACAGCATATGCAAGGGCGTGGCTGAACAGTTACTGTAAAAGTTAGAATCAGCCTGCGGTTAACCATTTTTTGCCATGAATTTAAGCATTGTCATACCAGCCTACAACGAGGCGGAGTCCTTGCCTGAAACCATATCGGGCATTGCAGCTGTTTTCCAGACCATCCGGATCGAGCACGAGGTCTTGGTGGTCAATGACAATTCCAGCGACCATACGGAGCAGGTCCTGGAGCAACTCTGCCGGCAGTATCCCAACCTGCGCTATGTCACCAACCCTGGCCCGAACGGTTTTGGATACGCAGTGCGTTACGGCCTGGATCGCTTCAAGGGTGATTGTGTGGCGGTGATGATGGCGGACCTGTCGGATTCTCCTTATGATCTGGTGAAGTTTTACACCACCATGATGGAGCGACAGGTGGATTGCG
>JBEAYO010000498.1:0-3077 GCA_041159285.1 Bacteroidota bacterium
CTTTTGAGACAACCTCCCCCGCCAAAAAAAATCCCGGCAAAAATTGATTTGTCGCCCGGCCAATCGGTAATTTGTTTTATTTCGCCCTTATGAAAAGGTTTACCTTCAAAAAAACTGAGCGGCTGAAAAGCGCCACTGCCATTGCCCGCCTTTTTAAGGAGGGGCACTCCTTCGGGGTGTTCCCCCTGCGGCTGGTGTGGATGAAGATGCCGGAGCGGTCGGATGCAGTGGTCCCTGTTCAGTTCGCGGTGAGCGTTTCAAAGCGGAATTTCAAGTCGGCCGTGGTGCGCAACCGCATCAAGCGGCAGGTGCGCGAGGCCTGGAGGCTGCAAAAGCCTTCGCTGTACGAGCAACTGCAGGAAATGTCGGGGCAGCTGGCCTTCCTGGTCATCTACACGGCCAAGGAGGAGCTGCCTTTTACCCTGATTGAAAAGGCAAGCAGGACGATGATTTTTCTTTTTTTGAAAAAAAACAGGGCTGCCATCCTGCGGAATGAGGAACCGCCGACGGCGGCACCATGAAGCTACTGGCTCTGAGAAGCGTGGAAGGGGGACTTTAGGGCGCCCGGCCTGCCTGTGGCCGGCCAAATGCCCTTTCTGGAAAATAATCGGCACCGGCGAAATGGATTATCAGATCTTTTGAGACAGCCTCGAAAAAAAGAGGCTGTCTCAAAAGACCTGGCGCGCTTTTGTTACAAACCCTTAATTTTACGGGAATATTTCACCGCATGAAGAAAAGCTGGATTGCATTCGCCCTTTTGCTGTTGTCGGGCGCGGCGCTGCCCGCCGCCGGACAAAAATTCCTGCAACTGGAAAAACTCAACAGCTTGCAAACCCGAAAGTATTACCCAGGCGATGAAATCACCTTCCGCCTCGACAACGGACAGTGGTACACCCGGGTCATCGAGGACGTCTCTTATGATTTGGAGACACAAGGCCGTGCGTCTCTGTTGCTGTTCGCAAACGGGCACGTGAGCATAGACAGCATCACAGCCTTCCGGACTTACAACGTGGCTGGCTGGTCGAGGCCCATCGGCAACCAGATGTTCAACTTCGCCGTCGCCTGGCTGTTGTTCTCTGCCATTGACGAGGCTGTGGATGATAACCCCTTCCGGGATATCCCCAACTCCACCTGGATCATTCCGCTCTCAAGCACCGCCGGCGGACTGGCACTGAAGCGGATTTTCCGCCACCGCACCTTCCGGCTGAAGAAGGACAAAGAAGGCAATGCCAAAAAATGGCGGCTCCGGGTGCTGGACCTGAACCTGAACTGATTTTTATTGACTCAATTTGCAAATAATTTTTTTGATCAACCTACAAACAATATGGCAGACCACAAGATCATCTTCTCCATGTCGGGCGTTTCAAAAACATTTCCGCCCAACAAACAAGTACTCAAAAACATCTGGCTCTCCTTTTTCTACGGCGCCAAGATCGGCGTGCTGGGTCTCAACGGCTCCGGCAAGTCCACCCTGCTGAAAATCATCGCAGGCCTCGACCAAAACTACGAGGGCAAAATCGAATTTGAAAAACAATTCAAAATAGGCTACCTGCCCCAGGAACCCGAACTCGATGAATCCAAAACCGTCCGCCAGATCGTAGAAGAGGGCATGGGCGAACTCATGGCCGTGCTCAAGGAGTATGAAGCTGTCAACGCCCGCTTCGCCGAACCCATGAGCGATGATGAAATGAATCGCCTCATCGAGCGGCAGGGAGAACTCATGGACCTGCTGGAAAGCAAAAACGCCTGGGAACTCGACCACAAACTGGAAAGGGCCATGGACGCCCTGCGCTGCCCCCCTGACGATGCACCCATCAAGGTCCTCTCCGGCGGGGAACGCCGCCGCGTGGCCCTGGCACGCCTGCTGCTATCCGAGCCCGACATCCTGCTGCTCGACGAGCCCACCAACCACCTCGACGCCGAAAGCATCGACTGGCTGGAACAGTACCTACAAAACTTCCCCGGGACAGTCATTGCCGTCACCCACGACCGCTACTTCCTCGACAACGTCGCCGGCTGGATCCTGGAACTGGACCGCGGCGAGGGCATCCCCTGGGAAGGCAACTACAGCAGCTGGCTGGAACAAAAGGCACGCCGCCTGGAGATGGAACAAAAGCAGGAGGACAAGCGCCGCAAAACCCTGGAGCGAGAGCTCGAATGGATCCGCATGAGCCCCAAGGCCCGCCAGGCCAAGGGCAAGGCTCGCCTCAACGCCTACGACAAGCTGGCTGCCGAGGAGATGAAAGCCAAGGAAGCCAAGCTCGAGATCTCCATCCCCACAGGGCCCCGCCTGGGCGACCAGGTCATTGATGTCAGTGGCCTGGGCAAGGCCTTTGGCGACCGCGTGCTGTTTGAAAACATCTCCTTCTCCATTCCCAAAAACAGCATCGTCGGCATCATCGGCCCCAATGGCGTGGGCAAGAGTACCCTCTTCCGCATGCTCGTCGGACAGGAAAAGCCCGACAACGGCGCCATCAAAATCGGCGAATCCGTCAAGATATCCTACGTGGACCAGTCGCACGCCGCCATCGACCCGGACAAGTCGGTCTATGACATCGTCTCCGGCGGCCTCGACATCATCAAGGTGGGCAATTATGAGATGAATGCCCGCGCCTACATCGCCCGCTTCAACTTCTCGGGCTCCGACCAACAGAAGAAGGCCGGCCTGCTCTCCGGCGGTGAGCGCAACCGCCTCCACCTGGCCATGACGCTCAAAGACGGCGGCAACGTACTGCTGCTCGACGAGCCCACCAACGACATCGACGTGAACACCCTGCGTGCACTCGAGGATGCCCTGGACGACTTCGCCGGCTGCATCCTCGTCATCAGCCACGACCGCTGGTTCATCGACCGCCTGGCTACGCACATCCTCTCCTTTGAAGACGAAGGGGAGGTGGTGTTCTTTGAGGGGAATTACCAGGATTACGAGGCCATGAAAAGGGCCAAGCTCGGCGATCTGACGCCACATCGCCCACGGTTCAAGAATTTGCTGAAAAAATAGGGGCGGGGCAAGCCTGAAAAGGCCTCTGATGCCGCCCTTCCCCTGGGAAGGACGTCGGGCGGGCCTTAGCCCGCCC
>JBEAYO010000499.1:0-3073 GCA_041159285.1 Bacteroidota bacterium
GCGCTTGCTGAATGGCTGTCCTTCTGCGTCACTATGCCTCGCCGATTGCCTTGAGCAGCGCCTTCACATTTTCCAGCGTGTCAATGTCCTCCGGCTGCTTGTCGCGCCGCCAGCGGAGCATGCGCGGAAAGCGCAGGGCCACCCCCGATTTGTGGCGGTTTGAAGCGGACATGCCTTCAAAGCCAATTTCAAAGACCAGTTCGGGTTTGACCGTCCTCACAGGGCCGAACTTCTCCAGCATGTTGGCCTTCACAAAGCGGTCCACTTCGGCAAATTCCTTGTCTGTCAAGCCGGAGTAGGCCTTGGTCAGGGTGACGAGCTGGTCGCCGTGCCTGACGGCGAAGGTGTAGTCCGTGTAAAGGTTGGCGCGGCGGCCATGCCCCTTTTGCGCCGCGACCAGCACCACGTCCAGGCTGAGCGGGTCCACTTTCCACTTCCACCAGTCGCCCCTTTTCCGCCCCACCTTGTAGGGAGAATCTTTTTTCTTGATCATGAGCCCCTCGCTGCAGGCTGCGCGCGACTGAGACCGCTGCCGGGCCAGTTCCTCCCAACTGTCAAACGGCACCAGGGGAGAGATTCTGAGCGCCGGATGGCTTGCCTGTGTCACCAGTTCCTCCAGCAGCCTGCGGCGTTCCGAGAGGCCGAGCTGGCGGATATCCTGGCCCTCGTATTCCAGCAGGTCGTAGGCCATGAACACCAGGGGGGCATCTTGCAGGAGCTTTTTAGACAGGTTCTTCCGGCCGATGCGCGTCTGCAAAACCTGGAAGGGTAGGGGAGCATCCCCCTTCCACGGTAGGATTTCCCCGTCCAGGGCCAGGCCCTCGGGCAGGGAGTCCAGCAGTTGCTGCAATTCCGGGAATTTGTCGCTGAGCAGTTCCTCGCCGCGGCTCCAGACGAACACCTCTCCCTTTCGGCGGATGAGCTGGCCGCGGATGCCATCCCATTTCCACTCTGCCTGCCAGCTTTCCGGGCTTCCCAGTTCCTGCGGCGGCATATCGAGTGCCATGGCCAGGAAGAAGGGGTAGGGCTTGGAGGCGTCGGTGTCGGTGTGTTCGCCGTACAGCAGCGACTGGAAGGACACAGTGTCAGGCATCCAGTTGCCGCTGATGCGGTGGGCCACCACGGCGGGCTCCAGGTTGCAGTATCGGGCCAGGGCCTGTATCACCAGTTGCCGGGAGACGCCGATGCGAAAGCCGCCGGTGATGAGCTTGTTGAAGACGAAGCGCTGGGATGGTGTCAGGGACTGCCAGGACTGGATGATGCGCTGCTTTCTTTCCGATTCGTCCAGGGGAGCCAGCTCCTGGAGTAACTCCATCCAAGCAGTGAGCGACAGTTCCTGGAATTCAGAGGCTTCCGGCAGCACGAGGGCGATGGTTTCGGCCAGGTCGCCCACGCTGTGATAGCTTTCTTCGAACAGCCAGAGGGGGATGCCGGCGATTTCCGCCGCCCACTCCCGCAAGCGGGTGGAGTTGACGCTGCGCCTGGGCTTGCGGCCGCTGAAAAGCGCCAGCATCCAGAGTTTGTCAGCGTCGCCGGCTTCCTGGAAATAGCGGACCAGAGCCTCCAGCTTGTCGCTGGTGCGGGTGCTGGCAGAAACATCCTGGATGAGCCGGGCAAAGTATTTCATGTCATTTAAAGTCTGTTTGGAAAGTCTTCTAAGATTCGGTACTGCTATCCGCCTCCTTTTCAGGGGCAGGCCCCTCAGCTACAGGGCTGTTGAGCCATGCTGCGTCCTCTTCTTCCTCCCCGTAGGCGGTGGTCACTACCTCTGAGGGAATCCCGATGTCGTTGAGGTAGCGGGAGAACACAGCGGTGAACCCGTGGGTGACGAAGACCTTTTCGGCACCCGTCTCCTTGACGGCATAGAGCAGGCCGGGCCAGTCGGCGTGGTCGGAGAGCACGAAGCCTCGGTCCACATTCTTGCGGCGCGCCTGCCCCCGAACCAGCATCCAGCCAGAGCAGGCGGCGATGGAATGAGATCCGAAGCGCTTCAGCCAGGGAGTTCCGATGGCGGAAGGGGGGGCGATGACCAGCGCCTTGCGGTGGTTTTTCAAATTGAAACCGGTGTCCACCCGGGGCAGCTCAGGCAGTGGGATTCCCGCCTGTCGCAGCGCCTCGTTCATGTTCCAGATGGCGCCGTGTGCGAACACGGGGCCGCGGTCGGGCTGCAGGTTTTGCAGGATTCGCTGGGCCTTGCCCAGGCTGTAGCCGCACAGCACGCTCACCATGCCGGCTTCCTGGTTCTGCCGCCACCATTGGTCTATGTCGCTGAACACCACTTCCTGGGGTTGCCAGCGGTACACCGGCAGGCCGAAGGTGCTTTCAGTGACAAAGAAGTGGCAGCGCAGCGGCTCGAAGTGCTCGCACAACCCATCCGGCTCTACCTTGTAGTCTCCGGACACCACCCAGGTTTCGCCTCCCTTTTCCACGCGCACTTGTGCCGATCCCGGGATATGGCCCGCCGGGTGGAGGCTCACCCTGACGCCGTTGATGCTGCTGGACTCGCCGTATTCCAGGGTGCTGAGGGAAATGTCGGCGCCCAGTCTCAGGCGGAGTGCCGCCTCGGAGTCCTTGTGCGCCAGATAGTGCCTGCTTCCCGGCCTGGCATGGTCGGAATGCGCGTGGGTGACCACGGCGCGGCCCACCGGCTGCCAGGGGTCGATGTAGAAATTCCCCGCCGGGCAATAAATCCCCTTGTTTGTGAATTGCAACAGCATGACAGGACAACAGCCGGGAGGGCTGAATGTTTTCAGGGTCAGCCAGCCATCAGGGCCTGAGACTGATGAAGCCGCCGTCGAGCGGGTAGTCGCAGCCTGTGATGAAGCCCGCCTCGTCGGAGCAGAGGAAAAGTGCCAGGCTGGCGACCTCTTCCGGGGTGCCCATCCTGCCCACGGGTTGGGTTTTAGCCAGTTTGTCGAACATTTCCTGTTCCCGGCCGGGATAGTTCTTCCGCAGGTAGTCGTCCACGAAGGGGGTGTGCACGCGTGCCGGGGAGATGCAGTTGCAGCGGATGTTGTCGTGGAGATAGTCCATGGCCACCGAGAGGGTCATGGTCAGCACTGCTCCTTTGGAC
>JBEAYO010000500.1:0-3073 GCA_041159285.1 Bacteroidota bacterium
GGCTGGCAAAGAGCAACTACTGGCAACGGGCTTTAACAGGAACCACAAAATCACCCAGGAGGGAGGCGTCATCGAGGAGGAGTATCGGGTTGAGTACACCGCTGACAAGACGAACACCTTCGGGCTGGCATTCCTAGGGCTGACCTATGAATGCGCGCGCTGCCACACGCACAAATACGACCCTATCACGCATGAGGAATATTACAAAACCTATGCTTTCTTCAACCAGAGCGCAGAGAAAGGATTTTACGGCGACGTCAGCAAGGCTTCCATCGCCGAGCCGCCTGTGCTGGTGCCTTCGAAGGAAGAACTAGATGGCATCCTCGGTTTCATAAACGACACGGAAGCCGACACCGTCGTCAGTATGGTCATGCAGGATGCAACCGAGTCCCGCAAGACTTTTATTTTGAAGCGTGGAAAATACGATGCACAGGACAGCGAAGTTGACTTCGGCACGCCGGAAGCCGTGCTGCCTTTTTCGGATAAACTACCTAAAAACCGGCTGGGGCTTGCTCAATGGACTTTTGACCCTGCCAACCCCTTGCCAGCCAGGGTGGTTGTCAACAGATTCTGGCAGCAATTCTTCGGCACCGGTATTGTGAAGACTTCCGACAACTTCGGCAGCCAGGGCGAATTGCCCTCCCACCCTGAATTGCTGGATTGGCTAGCCGTTGATTTCCGGGAATCTGGCTGGGACGTCAAAAGGCTGCTCAAGAAAATCGTGACTTCCTCCACCTACCGGCAATCTGCTGCCATCAGCAGGAAGAAGCTGGAAGTTGACCCTGAAAACCGGCTCCTGTCAAGGGGCCCCCGGTACCGCATGAGCCCTGAAATGATCCGGGACACCTGGCTGGCGGCCAGCGGGCTGCTGCACCGATCAGTGGGCGGTCCTCCCGTCAGGCCATATCAGCCCGCAGGACTCTGGGAGGAGACCAATGCCGGAGACGGCAGAGGCTCCCTGACCAAGTACGTTCAGGACACCAGCTACAAATTGTATCGCCGGACGATGTACACCATTTTCAAGCGCACCCTGCCCCACCCCTTCCTGACTTCCTTTGACGCGAGCTACAGGGACGTTTGTGCTGTCAAACGCCAGCGCACCAACACGCCGCTGCAGGCATTGAACCTCATGAATGACCCCACCATGCTGGACGCCAGCAATCACCTGGCAGAACAGTTAATGAAAGATGGAAAAACTCCTGTCCAGGATAAAATCAACCGTTTGTTCAGAATAATAGCCGGCAGGCTTCCAGCAGACAAGGAGGAAAAAATACTGCAGAGCCATTATGAAGCCAGAAAAGCCTCGCTGGCGAAAACCCCGGATCTGGCCAGGAAGCTGCTCAACAATTCGGGCAGAAAGGTCGATAAAACAGTGGACCCTGTCAGTACGGCTGCGCTGGCGGATGTGGCAGCTCTGGTATTCAACATGGACGAAGTCATCAATAAATAGACAATGGAAAATCCACTTCTCGAATCGAAATTGAATATTAACAGGCGGGCTTTCTTCTCACGGCTTAGCGTGGGAGTAGGTTCCCTGGCGCTGGGATCTCTCTTGACGCCCAATCTGCTCTCCTGTGGCAGGGCGGAAGAAGGAGATGGATTTGCCATCCCTGGATTGCCCCATTTTTTGCCGAAGGCCAAAAGGGTGATTTACCTGTTTCAGAGCGGGGCTCCCTCTCAGCTTGAATCATTTGACTACAAGCCGATGCTTCGGACCATGCACGGACAGGATTTGCCCGAATCCATTCGCATGGGGCAAAGGCTGACTACCATGACCAGTGGCCAGAGCACGCTGCCTTTGGTGGGTTCCGGTGTTGATTTCAAGCAGTACGGTCAAAACGGCACCTGGATCAGCGATTTTTTTCCTTACACCGGGCAGATAGCAGACGAGATCTGCGTGGTGAGGAGCATGTTCACTGAGGCGATCAATCACGATCCCGCCATCACGTTTTTTCAAACGGGGCACCAGCAAGGAGGACGTCCGAGCATGGGAGCCTGGATGAGTTACGGACTGGGCAGCGAGAACGAAAACCTGCCTGCTTTTGTGGTGCTCACCAGCCGTGGCGGCGGCAACTCCCAGGGTTTGTATGCCCATCTTTGGTCCAGCGGTTTTCTGGATTCTGCCCACCAGGGCGTCCTGCTGCGCGGAGGAAAAGAGCCCGTGCTCTATTTGAACAACCCGGAAGGCATCGGAATGGAAGACCGCCGGAAGTTCCTGGACAACCTCTCACAACTCAATCAATCCACCTATGATGAGTTCGGAGACCCTGAAATCGTCTCCAGGATACGCCAGTATGAAATGGCTTACAGGATGCAAACCTCAGTGCCGGAAGTAATGGACCTCGGCAATGAGCCGGAGCACATCCTCAGAATGTACGGACCTGATGTGCTGACGCCTGGCACTTTCGCCGCTAATTGCCTGCTGGCTCGTAAACTGGCTGAAAAGGGCGTCCGATTCATTCAGCTGTATCACCAGGGATGGGACCAGCATGGCAATCTGGTTCCGGAAATGGGCGGTCAGGCCAGGCAAACAGACCAGTCCTCCGCGGCCCTTGTGCTCGATCTCAAGCAGCGAGGCCTGCTGGATGACACACTCGTAATCTGGGGCGGCGAGTTTGGCAGGACCAATTACTGCCAGGGGCCGCTGGATCTAAAGATTTACGGCAGGGATCACCACCCGCGCTGCTTTTCCATTTGGATGGCTGGCGCTGGTGTAAAGCCCGGCACTGTTTACGGCGAAACTGATGAGCTTGGTTACAATATTGTAAAGGATCCTGTGCACATACACGATTTCCACGCCACGGTCATGCATCTCATGGGGCTGGACCACGCCAAGCTCACCTTCAAGCACCAGGGCCGAAGATATCGTTTGACGGACGTAGCAGGCGAGGTGGTAAAAGGGCTTATTGCCTGAGGAAAGCAATAAAAAAAGCGCCGCATGAAATGCAGCGCTTTTTTTGTGCCGAAGGTGGGACTCGAACCCACATGTCCTCGCAGACACACGCCCCTGAAACGTGCGCGTCTACCAATTTCGCCACTTCGGCTTATGTCGTATTTTATAAGATGTAATTTC
>JBEAYO010000501.1:0-3066 GCA_041159285.1 Bacteroidota bacterium
ACATGAAAATCAATACGCCGATGGAAATTGCCGCCTCCTTTAACAAGCTGGTGGCGGCGGCAGAGGAAAACGAATCCCTCAAACTGTTGCTGCCGCTTGCCATCAGGACCATGGCCAAGGCGGAATATTCGACCGACAACATTGGGCACTACGGACTTTCCTTTGACTTCTACACTCATTTCACCTCTCCCATCCGTCGCTATGCGGACGTACTTGTACATCGCATTCTGGAGCTGAACCTGGGGGAAAACACCCTGCGCCTGGACAAGGAAAGGTTGCAGGATCAATGTCGTCATATCTCGCTGCAGGAGCGCAAGGCGATGAGTGCCGAGCGCGAAAGCATCAAGTACAAGCAAGTGGAATACTTGCAAAACCACATTGACACAGAGTTCACCGGTTTGGTGTCCGGCATGATCGACAGGGGTATTTTCGTGGAGTTATTCGACAGCAAGTGCGAGGGACTGGTCAGTTTTGACACCATGAACGAGGCCTATGAAGTGGCAGAGGGAAGGTTGCGGGCAAGGGGGCTCAGGAGCGGAAAAGCCATAAAAATGGGTGACGTCGTGAAGGTGCGGGTGACTGGCACCAATCTGGCGAAGCGTCAAATTGAGATGGTGTTGATTGAAGAGGAATGAGTAAATCGCGCCAGGTGACAGCTCAAATAATGGAGAAGAGTGCGACGATGGCCACGATGATGATGGCTATGATCAGAACGTATTGGAAGGCGCCCCACTGGCTTCTGTATTCGTTGTAGAGCATATCCACACAATCCTTCCATTTCAGGCGCCTTACAATCGGCTCGAATCCCATTAAGAAGTACTTGCGTCCCTGTCGCTGAGGGTTTCCGTGTTTTCTGAGAATGAAAAACCTGGCATTGAGGAATGCCAGTTCGAACAGTTCACTTTTCCCGGGTCCGCGTTCGCTGCCCCCTTGTTCAATGATCATCTTGTTGGTTCCATCCAAAAGTCGCCATTTCCCTTTCGAGACATTGCCGTCCACCGACACCAGGTACTCCCCACCGTCGTTGAAGAAGTGCAGGACTACTTCCTGAAAACCGGGGTCGTCTCTGATTTCCAGCCAAGGCTTCCCACCCGGTGCTACATAGAAGGCAGTTTCCCTGAGGTCTTCGCCCAAGGGTCTGATGTCCGGCAGGATAGTGTCAAGATAGGAATCAAGGGATTCCCTTTCCGGGAGGTTGATTTCGAAAGTTTCCTCTATGTTGTCCAGTGGATTATCCATGAGAACAGATATTGGTTGAGTGCCTGAAATTGTCAAACAGGGCTGTTAAAAATCTTTTCAAACAAAAATATGCATATTTACTGCAAATTTATCGCAGGCCCGAGAAATTGGATTCAAAATTCATGAAGCACCACCAACCCGGACGATGGCTGTTCTTGGAACCTTCCTTTGCAAAAGTACTGTGGATACTCGCAATTTCCATGTCTGCAGGCTTGTGGGGAGAAGTTGGAGCCGCACCAGCGCTTGCCAAGAAGCGATTCGAATGGACCCCGTCCTTGCGACAGGCCTATGAGGCTGTCATCCATCTTCGATTCAAGGAGGCCGCTGAGATACTGAAAGTGACCAGGGAAAAAGATGCGGGCAACCTGATGCAGCTGCACGTTGAAAACTATCTGGAATTCCTGCAGGTGTACATTGATGAAAACAAGGCGGATTTCAGGCGGCTTGAGCAAAACAAGCAAAGCAGACTGCGGCAGATCGAGCAGGAAGGGGACCCAGGCTCCCCCTACTACCTGTACCTGCTGGCAGACATTCGGCTGCAGTGGGCCTGGGCCCGGATCAAGTTCGGGGAGTACCCGACGGCTTTCCTGGAGACCAACAAAGCCTTCCAGTTGCTGACAGAGAACAGTCGCAAGTTTCCGGATTTCATGCCCAACAAGAAGGACCTGGGCATCCTGCATGCTCTGGCCGGCACCATACCGGAGCAATACCAGTGGGCCTTGCAGTGGTTGAGCAGCATGGAGGGCACCATACAGCAGGGAAAACAGGAGCTTCAGGAAGTCATGGCGTATTCTCTCCGGCAGGATTTCATTTACGAACTGGAGACCTGTGTTTACTATGCTTATTTGATGCTACACCTGGGAAGCGACCTGGAGGAAGCCTGGCGAGCGATAAACGAGTCGAGGCTGAAGCCTGAATCCAACCCGCTTGCCTGCTTTGTGATGGCAAACCTGGCCATGAAAAGTGGGCGAGGGGAGGAGGCGATTGACTTGCTGCAGCGGAGGCCTTCCGGCAAGGAGTTCCACGATTTCAATTTGCTTGACTACTTGCTGGGATTGGCAAAGTTGCAGCGACTGGACACCGACGCCGATGTTCACCTGCTACGTTTCACTGCAAATTTCAAAGGCCTGAACTTCATCAAGGATGCCTATCAGAAGCTGGCGTGGCACAGTCTGGCAGTGCGCGGGAATCATTCCGGTTATCAAAAGTACATCGCCCTTGCCAAGGAAAAAGGCGCTGCAACAACCGACTCAGACAAAAGTGCGCAGGCTGAGGCCATTTCCGGTTTGTTGCCTGCGGCTGACTTGCTGAGGGCCCGACTGCTCTGCGACGGTGGAAATTACAGGAGAGCACACGAGATATTGGAACACAAGAAGGCGTCTGATTACTTGTCGGAAAAAAATAAAATTGAATTGCTCTACAGGAAAGGCAGGATTGCCAATAAACTGAACAGGCTGGCAGAAGCGTTGGAATGGTACAGGCTGGCCATAGAGAAGGGCAGCAGCAGCCCCTACTACTTTGCCTGTAGGGCTGCATTGGAGACAGGCCAGATTTACGAGAAGCAGGGGAAGAAAAAATCAGCGTTGTCGGCCTATGAACTATGCCTGTCTATTTCTCCGCAGGAGTACAGGACCGGTTTACATCTCCAGGCGAAGGCCGGCATCAAGCGATTAAAATCTTGAGGTGCGGGCAAGATGTATCATAGCCCCCGAGGAGGCTGTCTCAAAAGACCCTCCCAAGGAGACACCCTTTGGGGAAGATGCGCGGGGCGAAGCCCTGCGCATCTAAAAATCTCTTCCCGGGCTCACGGCGGCCGAAGGCCTGCCG
>JBEAYO010000502.1:0-3066 GCA_041159285.1 Bacteroidota bacterium
TTCCAGCTCTGCCCAGACTGCAACGCACCGGCGTACACATCCGTCACCACCGGATTGGGATTGCGCACCTGAATCTCAATTTCCTGCCTGGCCGTTTCCTTGCCGCTGCGCGCCGTCACGATGAACCTGGCCACGCCCGGCCGCTGACCGGTCTTCACCTCAAACCAGACCAGCTTTTCTCCGGCCTCTGAAAAACTCGTCTGCCTGCCGGAGCCGCCGGAGAGCGTGCTCAGGCCCGTGGGCTCCGACAACTCGACGGAGACATCGGACAACTTGCCGACCGTGGCAAAGACGCTCACCGGCATTCGGATGGTCTCCCCCGTGCCGAGCACCCTGGGCAGGGTCGCCAGCACCATGAGCGGCTTGCTGACTTTCACCGCCTGCTCCGCGTGGCCATAGGCGCCGGCACCATTGGCAGCCACCAGCATCACCCGCACTGAACCCACGTATTCCGGCATCCGGAACTTGTGCTGTTGCTTGCCACCCCGCAGGTAGAACGGCCCGGCGTGCAAGACAACCGGCTTGAAGCGGTTCGCATTCTTTCGCGCCTGCTCTGCATTGAAGGCCCCGTCACCGCCGATGCTCAGCACCCGCTCCATTTCACCGCCGTAAGCCCCCAGCACGTAATCGTACAAATCCCAGGTCTTCACGGCCAGTGCCTCCCGGGCATAAAAGGCAGCATGCGGGTCGGGGGTCTTGAAGCGGGTCAGGCCCAGCAGACCCTCGTCCACGATGGCCAGGGTATAGGCCATGCTTTCATTTCCGGCTTCGCTGACTTCCACGGTGAACTCCTGACCGGGGCGAAGCTGGCTTTCCGTTTTAACAACGGGTTGCAGCACGGTGCCGGGATCCTCCACCCCGACGGGAATGACCCCGTACATCCGGATGGGCAGGTCATTGCCGCTCTGCCCATGCGGCTGGATCAGGCTGGCGTGGACATACACCGCCGGCGCCATATCCGCCGTGGCCTCGAATTCGATTTTATTTTCCCCCTGTTTGACTTCTGTCCAGAAGGAGCGCAACACGCGGGAGCCGCTTTCCAGCGTCATCAGCACCCTGCCGTCCTTTCCGGCCGGAATGGTGACCTCCACGTCCTCTCCCACCTGGTACTTGTCCTTCGAGGCGGTAAATGTCATCATCGCCGCCTCTTGCCGCTCCCTGATGCCGCTGCCCTCCGCATACCAGGGATAGCCTGCATTGAAGAAGTCACCCGTGCAATGGCCGCTTTCCGTGTCGCAGACCCTCACCAGGTATCGGCCCCACTCCGCCGGACGCACCTTCCAGCTGGCCTTGCCGTCGGCACCCGTGGTAACCGTTTCTGAGCGGACGGCATTGAGGTGATCACTGGAGTTGAAATGGGAGACGTAATCGGACCCTGCCTCCCACCACCAGCGCCATTCCACTTTGTAGAGGCCTACCTTGAGGTTTCGTCCCTTTTGCGGATTCCCTTTTTCATCCACTGCGGCGAGGCTGAGCTGGCTGTCCTTGCCTAACTCCAGTTGTTTTGCCCCGCCCGGGCCCTCCGGAATGCGCAGGCCCACGTAGGTGAGGTAGGGGCTATAGACGAAGTTTTTGGTGGAAATGCTGAAATCGCCTCCTTTTTCAAAGGCCTTGGCCTCGAAGCTGACGCTCAGCTTTCCGGGAGCCGTCTCGCCTTTTGAGATGGGCGGGATGGAGAGGGAGACATGGCCGTTCTGATCCGTCACCCCGTCATACAGCGTCACAGGAGAACTCAGGCCCCAATCCCGGGCTGGGTCGTCGAACTCAAAGCCCGGGAACTTGGAGAACTCGGTATTCTTTGAAGTGGCCAGTGCCTCGATGTGGACTTTCAGTCCCTTGCCGACAGCCCCGTTCAGCCAGTTGACATCCACCTCGCAGCGGAAGGCCCCGTCGCGGACAGAGAGCTCCTCCCTGCCCAGGTCCATGTCTATCCTGAGGCGGTTGGGTTTGACGGTTTCTATCTTGAGTGTCTTGGTAAAAACGGCCGAGCCGGCGCGCACGGTGGCCGTCCAGTTGCCGGTGGGCGCGTCCTGGCTGGTGGCCATGGGGAAAGAATAGATCTTGTTCACATTGCGCGAGCTCACCGTCTTGTAGTACAGCTGCCCCATGGGGTTGTTTACCTCAAAAACGACGGGATAGTCCGCCGGCAAGGTTTCGCCCTTGTCCTCCAGCATGAAATGCAGGAAGAGGCTGTCGCCCGGTCGCCAGACGCCGCGGTCGCCGTAGATGAATCCCTTGAGGCCCTTTTGGGAGGCCTCGCCCTTGACATCGAAATTGCTCAGGCTGAGGGAGTTGCCATCCCCGGTTTTCAGGTAGCCCTTCATCTTCTCCTTCCTGGCCATGATGAGGAAGGGTTTCCTGGGCAGGTTGATGCTGGCCATGCCGTTGCGGTCGGTCTTGGCCGATTGAATCACCTGCTGCTGGTAATCGTAAAACTCGAGTTCCACCTCTGCAACGGGATCGGTGCTGCCAAGGTCCGCCACGGCCACCATCCAGCTGCCGTCGGTGCCTCCCTTGGCCGTGATGCCGAGGTCGGAGACGAGCATATTCGACTTTACGAAGTTTTCGTAGTTGTAGTAGGCCGGGTAGCAAGGGTTGCTCCGGTGCTCCCAGCTGAAGTTGTCATAGAAGCCATCAATTCCGTAGTAATCATCCCACATGGAGCGGATTTCCCCGTTCTCATCCAGAAAACTGGTCCGGCCGGGGATTTTCAGGGCATCAGGAGCGTCAGCGTCGGGACAATTGACCAGGGCGTACTCCCGGCGGAAGCCAATGCGCACCTGGTAAATGGCATCCGGATCGGCCTTGAAGAGTTTGCTCAGGTCCAGGGCATAGCGCGTCCAGTTGGCAGGATTGGCCTCCGGGTTGAGGCCCTTGAGGGGCACCATTTCGCGACTGATGACGCGGCCCACGCGCGCCAGTTCATAACTATTTGGGTCGTCCAGCTCGCTGGTTTGCAGGAATGCATGGATGTTGTTGTGATAAATCTTGAAAATCTCCACTTCGACCGCCTGCAGGTTGACCGCCTCGAAGGGAAGCACCTGGTAGTCGGCGGTGGCCGGAAGG
>JBEAYO010000503.1:0-3040 GCA_041159285.1 Bacteroidota bacterium
CTTAGGCGCGCCGCCGACCGCCCTTTCCAGGAGGCGAGCAGCACCGGTCGAATCACTTTGATTTTGAGGAGATTACTTTTTATTCAAAGATTCAATATTTACAATCAAAAATATTTGATTTGGCTTTTGGGGTGCGGAAGATGAGTTTAAAATAGCCTCAAAAAAAATGCGATTGACAGGACAAATACCCATCAATCGCATTTTTATTTATGTTTTGCGGAAATGGTTCAGCAGAACCGTTCCAACTTCATCACTTCTTCCAGGGCAGCGCCCTCACGCGGTCGCCGGCCAGGTAGCCAAGGCGGAGACCCTCTTCGCAGTCCATGCGGAAGTGGACACCCAGCGGAATGCGCGAGTAGGCATTTTCCTCCGCCATTTCATCGAAATCGCTGAAGGTGCGCGGCTCGCCGCGGAACTCCGCGCGGCCCTTGTGGCAGTTGTCGGTGAACTGGTAATTGTCGCCGAAGATATCCTTCAGCACTGCAGCACCTGCCGCACCGAAGCCGGAGTGGCCGGAGGGATAGGCCGGAAATGGCGGCGTAACACCCTGAGCGCCAGTGACTGTGTTATTGAGTGCGGAAGACCAGTTGGGGTCTATCACGCGGCGGATATAGCTGACGGGGCGCTCAATATCGAAGTCGTACTTTACCTTCCAAATGGCGACCCCTGCATCACAGAGCGTCATGCCCATTTTGGCGTAAAACTCAACAGCAGTCTCCAGAGAGGGCCGTTCCAGCTGGATTACCTGGTTGCCAATGGCAATCTGGCGTGCGGCAGGCTGGAAGGTCTGCCTGAAGATGTCATCGCTCCAGAACTCGGCAATCCACAATCCTTCATCGTCCTCGCCTGACTTTGCCTTGTTGGCAGCTTCCTCTGTCTCTTTAGCCTCCAGGTAGAAGGGAGAGTTCGGGTCTTCGCTGTAGGGTAGCGGCGGATTGCCCACCAGGTCCTGACCTTTCATCGCGAAAGTCCTCACCTGTGCCCAGTAGGGGAACAATGCCGGCGTGTAATCCGGAGCAGAGGGTGCCCACAGGCCCGGGCCTACCGGAGGCACGTAATCAGTAGGGTGGGGGTTCAGGAAGGCCTCGTGGCCAGCTTCATCCGTTGCAGACCAGGCGTAAATGGTCTCGGCTACGGCTTTTCCAAACTCGCGGGAGCGGGAGAAGACATCGAAATCCAGCCTGGCGATGTAGCGGTCTTCGTAAAATCTGTTCAAATCCTCAATCTTATCTTTGTCACTTTCCTGGATGTGCGGGTAGAACTTGACGAACATCGTGTGGTAGGCGGCGTTCACGGCCGTCGGCCAGTGGTAGCGCGCTCCTTCCTCAATCTTGGGAAGCTCCAGGCCGGGAAAACGCCCGCTGAAGGAGTTGTAGTCGGGCATACCGGGAACAACGGCCTCATATCCTGCCAGGCCGGTGTAGGCCAGCATGCGGGCAGCAGCGGGTGGCCTGTAGCCTGGGGAGTAGCGGTCTATGTCCTGGTAAAGTGTGAACCAGCTGAGCGGAACGTCGCTGGCAAAAGTCCTGGCCGGCATGGACAAGTTGTTCTGAACTTGAGGATCTTCATCGGGTTGGCAGGAAAACACGGTGACGGCCAATACCGCCAATAGCAGTAATCTGCCGGGATAGAAATTTTTCATGAGATTATAATTGGTTTATACAACAAACAAAAGCAACAGTACTGAGCTTCTCTATCAAGAGAAGAATTCAATACACTATGTCATGGTCAAATTTTTTTACCGGGCAAATGGGTGAGAGCAGTTTCAGATTTAGTCCGCAATACATCTTTGTCTGAAGCTTGTTTTCAGAAAAGACTTGAATCCAAGTCGTTGATAACAATCTCCAGCGGCTTTTCCTCTATCTGAATGAAGGCTTGGTGTTCGGCAGGGGAAGCAAAGGGGTTTAACTGCAATAAAGCTGAAATTTGAATGGTTTTCAGATATTTTATTACAAACGGCTTCCAGTGATTTTAAAACTCTACAAATTTAGTGCAAAAAAACATCTTTTAACCGAATTTGCAAAAAAAATACACCCGTAGCATAATGAAAACTTATAAAGGTGCAACAGATGCTTATTCTTAAAGTTTTTTTTGGATTGGTTACCCTTGATTGAATAGGTCTATTTTGGTCTCCGGCAGGTGAAATCGCAGGGATGCTGCCTTGCGTGTACGGTCCGAAAAGCATGGACTTGGACAACTTTACAGCACCTCGGCCACTACGAAGATGCTGCCGCAGACAAAGACCAGGTCTTCAGCGCCTGCTCTTTTTTTCGCAGCCGACAAGGCGCGCCGCACCGAGGTGTAGGCCTTGCCACGCAGGCCCAGTTCGGCCGCAGCTGAGCGCAGCTTTTCTGCCTCCATTCCTCTCGGGATATTGGCTTTGGCAAAATAATAGGTAGCTTCTCTGGACAGCAGGGAAAGCACCATCTCAGGCGGCTTGTCATTCACCGTTCCAAAGACGATGTGCAGTTTCCCGAACCTGAGTCTCTCCAGGCCAGCCAGTGCCTCCCTGATGCCGTCCACGTTGTGGGCGCTGTCGCATAACACGCGGGGAGCCAGGCTGATGAACTCCCAACGGCCAATCAGGCCGGAGAGCTGCTTCAAATACTGCAGGCCCCTGGCTACCTGAAGCCCGCCCGCGGGTATTTTATCAGGATAATATTTTTCAAAAGTATCCAGGGCTTGCAGCACCGTGCAGAGGTTTTTCTGCTGGTAGTCGCCCAGGTGGTTCAGCCAGAGGTAGCTGCCGGGGCTGCCATCCCCGCTTTCTATTAGGTAGCAGACGTGGGTATCGTTTTTTTCAACTGGCTGCAGCTGCAAGCGCTGGTCAGCAAAAACCAGGGGGGCTTGCCGCTCTGATGCCGTTCTGAGAAACACCTCCCTGGACTCCGGATGGGTTTCGCCGATGACTGCCGGGACGGATGGCTTGATGATGCCGGCCTTTTCCCCGGCGATGAGTTCCAGGGTGTCGCCCAGCATGTTCATGTGGTCGTAGCCGATGTTGGTGATGACGCTCAGCAGCGGGTTCACGATATTGGTG
>JBEAYO010000504.1:0-3037 GCA_041159285.1 Bacteroidota bacterium
TGTGAAGTTCGTCGTAGCTGCCGGCGGGAAGTAATCATGCCCGGAATTTGAAATGAATGGGAGGCTGTCTAAAAAGACTCCTCGGCGAGACACCCTCTTTGAAAAGGGCGCGGGGCGCAGCCCCGCCGAGCGCCCTTTCCGGAAGCTGTGCGGCATCGGCGGAACCAGCCGCACGGACTTTTTACACACCCCCCTTTCCGGAAGCTGTGCGGCACCGGCGGAACGAATTTTAAAAGCACGACGGGCGGGCCTTTGGCTCGCCCGTCGCCATTTCCGGAGGCCGAGTGGCACCATCGAAACCAGCTTCAAAAGTGCGCCGGGTCTTTTGAGACATCCTCCCATTTTCCGGGAGTCAAACAGCACCGGAGAAAAAGAATTCAGCAACATCTTCGTTATTTGAGATGTTATTTACACCTGAGAATTCACAACTGTAGAAAAACTGCCATGTCAAAATCCAGTCAAACACCATCCAGGCCAAGCAGTGCCGCTAAAAAGAAAAGCAGCCCCGGCGGCCCTAACCGCCGGCAAATCATCGTCTATGTCATCCTGGGCATTACCGTCCTGGGTCTCATCATCCCCCGGCTGCTCCCACTGTTCTCCCCATCCACCGGCCCGTCCCAGCCACCCGCCGCCTTGAAGCAGGAAACCATGCCGGAGCCGCAATTTCAAAAGGAGGGCGAACTGCAGTTCATCAGCGCCGCCACCGGGCAAGCCATCAGCAAAATCGACATCGAAAGGGCGGAAACCGACATGGAGCGGCAATTCGGTCTCATGTACCGCAAATCCATGGCCGACACCGCAGGCATGCTCTTCATCTTTGATCAAAGCGAACCCCAGGGATTTTGGATGAAAAATACCTACATCCCCCTCGACATCATGTTCGTGGACGACAGCCTGAACATCCTCAACATCCACGAAAACACAGTGCCAATGTCTGAAAATTCCCTCTTGTCAAAAGGCAATGCCCGCTACGTGGTCGAGGTCATCGGGGGGTACACCCGCAAATATGGCATCAAGGCAGGGGATAGGATAAAGTGGTAAGGGAGGTTGGCTCCAAAGACCCTATTGGGAGGTGTCTTCTCCTGAAAAGGTGTGCAGGGCGAAGCCCCGCGCACCTAAAATCCCCCTTCCGCTGCCTTTTGGCGAAGCCAAACGGCGGAGGAAGGGGGATTCTTGGGGGTTGGGCGGGCCTGTGGCCCACCGAACGCCCATTCCGGAGGTGGGGGGTATAGCACCAGGGAAACGGATTGCCAGGTTATTTGAGGCAGCCTCCGAGCGTCGCCACTATTTTTTACGCTAACGATAAACACAGCATGAATACCAGGATTCTGTCAACCCTCATTTGCCTGTTCCTGCTGCCGGTGTTTTCCGGCGGCCAGCCCTCCTTCCAGGAAGCCGTCAAAAACCATCTGACCGGCCGGGAGGAAATCGCCGATGTCGGCATCGTGGCGAACATCAAGACCCGGGACTTCGTGAAACTCGTCCAGGATGAATTCAAGCGGAATCCGCTGAAAGGCGAGACGTCCGAAGTTTCGCTGTCGCTGTTCCCGGAAGAAGAGGTGCCGAGGCAAAACGCCACGGGCAACCGCACGAAGCCTCAAAGCCCGACATCCTCCGGTGGATTCCTGGATGCCATTGAAGCGGGAATTTCTGCCGTCGGCGAGTTTTACGACGAGGTGGTTTCAAGGGCAAAGACCTACGAAGCCGGCCGGGGCAAGGTGAACTACACGGCAAAGCTCAAGGACCTGAGCCTGCAATTCCGGGAGAACAATTATGCGATGTCCGCCACCTTCGACATGAGTGTACAGACAAAACTGACCTTGAATTTCCTACCGGAATCCTTCAACCCAAGGCAGAATCTCAACGCCAATTTCCAGGTGAAAATAGACAACAGCGGCCAGTTGGTCATTGAAAATTCAGGGGCTGTTTCCGTCAAAAGCCAGGAGGCGCGGCTGAAAATCAACGATGTGTCGGTGCCCAAAACGGCCATCAGTGCAGTGAAAATCGGCACCTCTGCCATTCCCTTTGCCGATTACATGCTCGACAAGGCCGGCAAGCAGCTCGAGGAGCGCCTGGAGGCTGAAATCAACCGCCTGCTGTCCGATGCCATGGATGCCATCAACCTCAAGCAGTCCGCCGAGACGATTTTCAAGGAACTGGACCAACCGATTCCGGTGGAAAGCAACGGGTTTGCCTACCCCAATATCACAGCCCTGACCGTGGCCCAGCTGAATGGCAAGATGGTGGGCAAGGAGAATGTTATCGAGGTGGCTGTAGGCCTGCGCTTGCAGCCGTTTGCCACGTTTGAAGCCCGGCCGGTGCCAGTGAAGAGCAAGGCCAACCGCATTGCCTTTGGCACCCAGGTCAACCGCTCGGAGGATGTCAATGTCACCATCCCTGTTTTCTTGTCCTATGATTTCCTGACCACCCAGTTCGAGCCGCTGACAGCGGAGTTGAACGAATACCTGGCCACGGAGGCTTTTAAAAAGAAATACAAAGTGACCAACACCAGGGCTTCCCACGGCAGCAGCGATAAATTGCGCATAGAGGCCGAGATTCGCAAGCGGAAAAACGACCGACCTGCCGGCACGGTCTACTTTGAGACCGTCCTGTCCGTCCGTCCTGCAGATACTGCTATCTGTGTCGTGGTGACCAATGTGAAGGTTCGGCCTTCCGATTTCCTGATCCGCCTGGCGAAGGGAGCCATAGAAAAGGCCGTGTACGAGGAGGCTGCAAAGCAAGACTGCCTGGTCCTGGGTGCGGAGATCCGCACCTTGAGGCAGACCCTGGATGAAAGCTTGCGCGTTGAAACGCCCCTGGGCATCCTGCAGGGAAAAATGAAGGACATCAAGCTGCACAGCATTGCCGCTCAACCCCGATTCGTGCTGTTGCGAGTGGGATTGAATGGCAATGTGAAGTTTGAGTGAAGTTCTTCGGTGCTTTTCTTGAAACTGTTTAGCAACTCTTTTCATGCACTCCAGGGATTGCTGAAAAAGGTATGTCCTTAAAACCACAGAGTATTCGGTCGGTGCTGATT
>JBEAYO010000505.1:0-3035 GCA_041159285.1 Bacteroidota bacterium
GGTAAAGCCTCCGTCCAGCGACAGCAGGATGTCAACATTGGTGCAGCTTATCGGCGCCGCGGTGGTGCTCGCCACATCCCAGGTGACAGTCTGCTGGGAGTTGGCGGGCCAGCTCAGCGCTGTGTTGGGGGCTGTCACGAGGAATGGGCCTGCCGTGCCCACCACGTTCACCACGGCATCGTCTTCCTCTGTGCAGCCACCGCCGGGATGGTTGTCGCGCACCGTCAGGCGGAAATTGAGCACCCTGGCCACCGATGGCAACACCTCCCAGGTGGGGCTTTGGTTGTTGACAATGTCGCTGAGGTTTGGGAAATATCGGCTGGGAGAGGACACGGGGCTAAGGGAGCGAAAAGTAGGTCCTCCCGTGTTGGTGGAAACAGGGGGCATGGTGGCCACCTGGTTGTCGATTTGCTCCCAGCAGAAGGTCAATCCGGTGTTATTGGGGTCGGAGGCGGTGCCAGTCATCACGAAGGACGTGGACCTGGGAATGTAATAATCCAGGCCGGCATTGGCGGTGGGGGCGCTGTTGATGGTCGTGATCGTGGCACAAGAGGTGTTTGTCACGACATTTGCCATTTCCTGCAGGCTGATGGCGTGGAAATAGGCGTCGCTGTTTAATTGAACGTTCGGCGAGCAAATGCCGGCATAGCCCATGATGGTGGAGGCGCTTCCTGGCTCCATTGCCGTGGCGGCGTTGCGGTTACAACTGTTGTTCTGGGTATGGTTGGCGCCGTATTGATGCCCCATTTCATGGGCGACATAGTCGATGTCGAAGGGATCGCCCACCGGGCTTCCGCTGCCCGTCACGCCCCCGGCCTTGATGGAATTGTTGCAGACGCAGCCGAGGTAGGCAACGCCACCGCCGCCGGTGGAAAAGACATGGCCGATGTCATAGTTGGCGTTGCCGATGATATTGTCGCAGGTGGCCTGGTTCTCGTCCAGCATGGTGCCGCCATCGTCATTGGTGTAGGGGTCCGTGGCGGGATCCAGAAAGACGAGCAGGTTGTTATTCGGGATAATGTCCATGTGGATGGAGGCATCGATTTCAAAGACGCCGTTTACCCGGGTCATGGTGGTATTCATGGCTGCCAGGGCACCCAGGACCGTGCCGCCGTGAAAGCTGGCGTACTCTCCCGTGCAGGCGAGCGCCAGGGCATAAGTGCGCAGTTTGCAGTCTCCAGCTTTGGCTAACAGGTCGACCGGCTTTTGGCTCTTTTTGTCGTTCACCTCATCAAAAGTGCAACCCCAATCTGTCTCCTTGAAGAAGTCCTTCTTGTAGTAGGAAATGTAAAATTCATCGCTGTTGCTGCCATAGGGGTCGATGAACACATCGCTGCGCCCGGCGGAGCGGATGTAGCCGTGAAATCCGCGCGGCGTAAAGTCGCAGCGCAGGTAGGCCGTGGGGTCATCGATGCCGTAGCCGGCATAGGAGCGGATCATGGGGTATTGTGCCGCCAGCTCCGGATGCATGACAGGGGCGTATGCAATGCGAAAAACCTCGAAACTGCCGTCCGGCATGGGAAGGGTCAGCAGCACATTTTTTTCTGCTGCCTCGGGCGTTTGCCACAGTGGTGCCTCCTCCAACAGGCTCTTCATCTGAGGGACGTTCAGCGACAGCGTCTTATACTGTTGCGGGACAATCTGCCGGTTCAGGTCTGCTGGCAGCACCTTTTCTGCCATGAATATCCAGGGGTTTGGTTTTTCCTTTTGCTGTGCATAGGAGGCTACATTCATTAAGGCAAGAAGGAGGATGAGCAGTGAATAAGTAGATTTCATGTTCGCGTTTTGAATTGTTAGGCAGATAAATGGGCTGTTTCTGGCCGGGTACGCACTTTTATTTATCAAATCAGTCGCAAGAAATAAAAACTGCACAAAATCGTCTGAAACATTCAATTTTTTATAAAAAAAAAACTATTTTTCGGACGCTTTCTTGAAAAATAAAAAGCGGGCGCTTTCCGACCCGACAAATTACAATTTCTCCATCTATTCATCAAAGCCAACTATCATGAAAAGACAAGCGCACTTTCTCACCTTGGCAATCACCTGCCTCTTCAGCCTAACGGCCTTATCCCAAACACAAAGCGACCCCCTGGGCCCTGAACAGGGGGTGACACCCACACCACCACGCAAAGCTCCTGGCGCGCCGCTCGATGAAAAAATCAAGCAACAGGATGGTGGAGCCGCTGCCGGGCAACAGCAGCAGGCAGCGCCCAGGGAGAAGGGCGGCATCATCGTGAACGACGAGGCATCGGCCATCAAAATCATCTCTCCGAAACCGGAATCTCCCGTCGACGAATCCCTCCGGCCCGAAAACCAAAAGGCTCCGGCCGCCACAACAGAGCCGGTCAAGGTACTGCGCATCAGGAAGAAAGACGACTGAAGCACCCCGCGCAGCAGACAATAAGGAGCAGGTGCCCGCAGCTCGCTGAAAAGGCCTTCGAGCCCCCTTCAAAGGCTTAAAGGTACTCGCTGGCAAAGCTTCTGGTCTGCCCGGGTGCTGCAGATTGCCTTCCATGCCGCTGACAGCTTACCCCTTTGAACTCACATCATTGTAAATAAGAACGAACCCTCTTCCTATCCTTCATTCAGATTGATTAACTCCTGAAAAAGCAAGCAGCAATCTCTTTTTTCTAATTTAACTGTTAAAAAAATGAAAAATCGCAAATTCTTTCAGCTTGTCTCGCTGTTGCTCGTGACCTTCAGCGCACCCATTTCCGCCCAACTGCTGGACGTCGAAGGCAGCGCCACGCTGGCCCGGTTAACCGCAACCGCCTTGAATTTTGACGCTGACGTCCTCGAAATAATAGGCCCCCCCGCACCCACCGGCTTAGGCATCATCCCCGACGGGCAATTCATAGAATGCCAGGCAGGCACAGAAATCAGGGCCTCCGTTGATTGGAGCGGCGCTGCCTTCTTCAACAACAAGGTGACCGTCGGCACTACCCTGGAACTGGACAACACAGGGCTCAACAGTTCCGCTCAAATCGCCATGCACGATGATGCGGCGAACCAGACTATCATCATCCGTGCAAAGG
>JBEAYO010000506.1:0-3024 GCA_041159285.1 Bacteroidota bacterium
TTCCAGATAACCGCCAAAGACGCCGGCTTTTTCGATGGCCTGGACCATTTTCCAGGCCTCCTCGCCATTGCGGGCCAGCGGCTTGGTGCACATGACGGCCTTGCCGGCCTTTGCTGCCGCTTCGGCCGCCTCGAGGTGCTGGTTGTTGCGCAGGCCGATGCAGACGATATCCACTTCCGGGTGGTTCACTGCTTCGTGCAGGTCGTTGGTCCAGTAGGGGATGCCGTGTTTCTCAGCGAAAGGTTCGGCTCTCTCGCTGGTGGTGGAGTAGGCCATGACCACGCGGTCGCGGCTGCGTTGCCCGTGCAGGGCCGAGATGTAGAAATCGGCGATGAAGCCGGTTCCGAGCATTGCTATCTTTGCCATAGTCAAGGTTGAGTTTATCCCTGCGCGCGAGACTTGCCCAGACAGTCAGGGAGAGAGGGCAGGCAGCGCGGGCAGTATTTTTAAGTTATTAGCTTTCTGGGGCTGAAATTACAAATTGCTGATAAACGGATGTATTTTCGGAATTGATTTCTTTCATTTGTACCCTAATTCCATTGCATTGATATGCCGAATTTCAGTGAAAAGCGACCTTTTACCGCAGTGATCATCACCCACAATGCCGCTCAGACCCTCGAGGCCTGTCTGAGACAATTGGTGAAGGTTTGCGACGAGGTGCTGGTGCTGGACAGCTTCAGCGACGACGGCACGGTGGAGTTATGCCGCGGCATGGAGGGCGTCACCCTGGTGCCGCAGCCCTGGCTGGGATTCTCAAAGACCAAGAACCTTGGCAACGCCCTTGCCCGGCACAACTGGATTTTATCCATTGATTCCGACGAAATATTGTCCGATGAACTGCTGGAGAGCCTCGGTCGCCTGCAGCCGGAATCCGGGCGGGTATATTCGCTGGACCGGCTCACCAACTACTGCGGGAAATGGATACACCACAGCGGCTGGTATCCAGACTGGAAGCCGCGCTTGTTTGAGCGGGACCATGTCATTTGGCAGGGCGATTTTGTTCACGAAACCTTGTTGATGCCGGATGGCTGGCAGGAGGTCCGCCTGCAGGGAAAATTGTATCACTACTCCTACAGGAACCGGGAGGATCACTACCGCCGGATAGACAAATACGCTGAACTGGCGGCCAGGGAGCGGTTTGAGAAGGGGCTGCGGCCGGGATTTGTCAAATGCTACCTCTCCCCCCTGGCGCGGTTCTTCAGGACCTACGTCCTGAACCTGGGGTTTCTGGACGGCAAGGCTGGTTGGCAAATCAGCCTTGGCAGTGCGGTGATGGTGTTCAGGCGCTATCGCCGGCTGCGGCAGCTCTGGCAGGAAAAGCGATGAAAGCATTTTCAGAAAAATACCAGCACTGGTTCATTGCCACGGCGATGCTGTTGTTGCTGTATGGCATGGCCAATGACAGCAGCCAGCGGGAATTCTATAAGATTGCCGGCTACTTCCTTCCCTGTTTTGCCATTTACATTTTCTGCCTCCTTTCTCCGCGGCAGCAAGCTGAAAGGCAGGTGCGATTTTGGGTCTTTGCAGCGATTGTGTTCCGGGCGGCGCTTCTTTTTTCATTTCCCAACTGGAGCAACGACATCTACAGGTTCGTTTGGGACGGTCGCCTGCTGGCCCAGGGGTACAATCCCTTTGTCCACCTGCCGGGCTGGTTCCTGGAGCAGGGGCCAGCTGTGAATGGCATCAACCGCCAGTTGTTTGAGTCCTTTGGTGCTAAAAACACCTACAGTTGTTATCCCCCTGTGGCGCAGGCCCAGTTTCTCAGCGGCGCCTGGCTGTTTCCCGACGATTTAGCCGGCAGTGTGGCAGTGATGAAGGTCTGGCTGCTGTTGTCCGAGGCTGGTTCTCTGTTGCTGGCGATGAAGCTCCTGAAGCGCCTGGGACAGCCCGTTTCCCGGGTGTTGATTTATGCCCTCAATCCGCTCATCATCATGGAAATATGCGGGAACGTCCACTTCGAGGGGGCAATGATATTCTTTCTGCTATTGAGCTTGTGGTGGCTGCATGCCTGGCAATCCAGGGAAAGGAAAGGATTTATGCAGCCGGCGGGGGCGGTGCTGGCCTTTGCGTTATCGGTATCTTCCAAATTGCTGCCGCTGATGTTCCTGCCGATGATCATGAGACACCTGGGATGGAAGCGGGGACTGGCATTTGCGGTCCTTGCGGGCTTGGTAACCCTGCTGCTGTTTCTGCCCTTTGCGGACTTAAATTTCCTGCATGGCTTGTCAGACAGCCTGGGGCTGTATTTCAACAAACTGGAGTTCAATGGCAGTGTGTACTATTTGTTTCGCTGGCTGGGGTATCAGTTGTGGGGGTACAATCAGATAGCGATCCTGGGGCCTGGGCTGGGGCTTCTGGCGGGTTTGCTGATTGTCTGGCTGGCATTTTCCCGGCGGGCTGATGTCTTTTTTGGCAAACAGGCGGGGGATTTTTCGCTCCTGATTGAAAAGATGCAGCTTGGCATTGTGCTCTATCTGTTTTGTTCCACCACGGTTCATCCCTGGTATGTGGCGCTGCCGCTGGCTTTGTCGGTGTTTACCAGCTGGCGTTTTCCGGTGTTGTGGTCGGGCTTGATTGCCATGACCTACATCAATTACAGTTACGATCCTTATCGCGAGAATTTATGGGTGGTGGGAGTGGAATACCTGGCAGTGTCGGCGTATGTGGTGTATGAATGGTGGAAGCGGCGCCAGGCGGGGGGTGTGGGAGCTGATATTGGGTCAACCCAAAAAAAATTATAATTTAGCTTTCACCAGCATTTTTCAAACACTTTCTGAGTAACTTTGAATTCATTGATACTTTCGAGCAACAATTATGGATAGTCGCCTTTAAAACTAATAAAAATGTAATTGTTTAGCACCCCTTGCAGATGCTGCTCACCTCCCCGAAAGGGCGGTCGGCGGCACAGCCCCGCGCCCTTTCCGGAAGGAACGCAGGATCAAATGAGGCTGTCTCGAAATACCCTCTTGCCAGCTGCTTTCTCCTAAAATGCGCGCGGGGCTTCGCTCCGGGTGCCTGCAATCC
>JBEAYO010000507.1:0-3022 GCA_041159285.1 Bacteroidota bacterium
CACGGGGCGAAGCCCTACGCGCCTCTTGGGAGAAAGCGCCTTGCCAAAGGGTCTTTTGAGACAGCCTCTTTCCGAAAGACAAGCAGTAACGGCTGAATACCCTTAATTTTGAGGGTGTTTTCAGATGAACCAGTACCAGCAATAATTCATATTTTTAAAAAAAGAAATAAAAGCGCGTACACCCGACCACCACAAAAAATAACTTCAAAACATGGAAACATTTCTGTCAGAAAAAGAAGACGTTATCATCAAGTTCGCAGGCGACTCCGGCGACGGAATGCAACTCACCGGCGGCCTGTTCACCGACGATACCGCCATCTCCGGCAGCGACCTCGCCACCTTCCCCGACTTCCCCGCTGAAATACGCGCCCCGGCAGGCACCCTGGCAGGCGTCTCCGGCTTCCAACTCCACTTCGGCAGCCGCAAGATATTCACCCCCGGCGACCGCTGTGACGTCCTCGTCGCCATGAACGCCGCAGCCCTCAAAGTCAACCTCAACGTCCTCCTGCCCGGCGCCACCATCATCATCAATGAAGACGGCTTCGACTCTAAAAACCTCCGCCTGGCAAAATACCCAGAAAACGCCAACCCCCTGGAGGACGGAACCCTCAACGGCTACGAAGTCATCAAAATCCCGGTCACCAAACTCACCAGGGAAGCCCTGAGCGGCTCCAGCCTCGGCACCAAGGAGAAAGACCGCTGCAAGAACATGTTCGTGCTCGGCCTCTTGCTCTGGCGATACAACCGCACCCTAGACACCACCCTGCGCTTCCTGCAGTCAAAGTTCAAAAACAAACCGGAGCTGTACGATGCCAATGAAAAAGTACTCTATGCCGGCTACCACCTCGGCGACACGATGGAGGAATTCACCAACCGCTACACGGTTCGGCCGGCCCAGCTGGCAAAAGGCACCTACCGCAACATCATGGGCAACGACGCCCTGGTGCTGGGGCTGATCAGCGCCGCTAATAAGGCTGGACTCCCGCTGTTCTATGGCTCCTACCCGATCACCCCGGCCTCGGGTATCCTCCACAGCCTGGCCAAGTACAAGAACTACGGCGTCAAAACCTTCCAGGCAGAAGATGAAATCGCCGCCGTCTGCGCCGCCATCGGTGCCTCCTATGGCGGCAATATCGGCGTCACCGGAACCTCCGGCCCGGGACTGGCCCTCAAGGGTGAAGCCATGGGACTGGCCGTCATGCTGGAACTGCCCCTTGTGGTCTGCAATGTCCAGCGCGGCGGCCCCTCAACCGGTCTCCCCACCAAAACCGAACAGTCAGACCTCCTCCAGGCACTCTACGGCCGCAACGGGGAATGTCCAATGCCGGTGCTGGCGAGCTACTCTCCCGCCGACTGCTTCCAGGCAGCCTTCGAGGCCGTGCGCATCGCCATCCAACACATGACGCCGGTGGTGTTGCTCAGCGACGGCTACATTGCCAATGGCGCAGAACCCTGGCGCTTCCCCAAAGCGGAGCAACTGCCGTCCATCCGGGTGGAATTCGCGCGTCCTTCGGACGACGGGACTCCCTTCATGCCCTATGCCAGGGATGAAAAAAGAGTAAGAGCCTGGGCCATTCCCGGCACGCCCGGGCTGATGCACCGCGTCGGCGGACTTGAAAAGGAGGATGTCACGGGCAATATATCGTACGACCCCGCCAACCACGAGCACATGGTCAAGACCCGGGCAGCCAAGGTGGCGCTGATAGCAAACCACATCCCGGAGCAACAAATCCATGCCGGCTATGAGAGCGGCGACCTGCTGATACTGGGCTGGGGCTCCACCTACGGCGTTTGCCAGTCCGTAACGAGGGAGCTGGTGGGCAACGGCTACCAGGTGGCACATGCTCATCTGCGCTACCTGAACCCCTTCCCGCGCAACCTGGGCGCGATGCTGGACAATTTCAAGACGGTGCTGGTGCCGGAGATCAACAACGGCCAGCTGGCCAGGGTGCTGCGCGACCAGTTCCTGTGCCCTGTCAAACAGTATAATAAAATACAAGGAACCCCCATCACGAAGGAGGAACTATATGACTACGCTCTTGGATTGTTGTGAGGAAGGGATTCTCGCGACAAGACCCGAGGCTTGCTGAAACGAGCGCCCGGCAAAACCGGCGCCAGTCAAACAGCCTGTTTTATAGATAGTCAACTTTAAAACTAATCAAAATGTAATTGTTTAGCACCTCTTGCAGATGCTGTTTTCCTCTCGGAAAGGGCGGTCGGCGGTGCGCCTAAGCGCGCTGCCCTGCGCCCTTTCGGAATGGCAAGCAAAATCATATGGATTTTAATTGCTTTTGTCTATAATCAACTAAAAATATCAAACTGCGAATATGTCCATCGAAAATGTCAATGCCAACAGTGCAGCAGCACCCCTGGTGCTCAAAGCAAAAGACTTCGCCACCGATCAGGACGTGCGCTGGTGCCCTGGTTGTGGGGACTACTCCATCCTCAAGCAGGTGCAGACGGTCCTGGCAGACCTGGGAAAACAACCCCACGAAACGGTTTTCGTCTCCGGCATCGGCTGCTCCTCCCGCTTTCCCTACTACATGGAGACCTATGGCCTGCACAGCATCCACGGCCGCGCACCCGGCTTCGCCGAAGGACTCAAAATTGCCAACCCGCACCTGCAGATATGGCTGATCACCGGCGACGGCGATGGCCTCTCCATCGGGGGAAATCACTTGCTGCACCTCTTCCGCAGGAACTTCGACCTTAACGTCCTGCTATTCAACAACCAAATCTATGGCTTGACAAAAGGACAGTACTCCCCCACCTCCGAAGAAGACAAGCGCACCGTCTCCACTCCCTTCGGCTCCATCGACCACCCGGTCAACCCCATCGCCTTCGCCCTGGGCGCGGATGCCACCTTCGTGGCGCGCTCCATGGACCGCGACCCCAGGCACCTCAAGGATATGCTGGTGCGCTCAGATGGCCACAGGGGCACCTCCTTCCTGGAAATCTACCAGAATTGCAATATCTTCAATGACGGTGCATTTGAGGTCTTCACAGAAAAAGACACCAAGCC
>JBEAYO010000508.1:0-3022 GCA_041159285.1 Bacteroidota bacterium
AGCCCAGTGCCCTATCCGAGAGGCCAGCGGCATCTGCAAGAGGCGCTATACAGTTACAAAAATGGCATTCATTCAAAATGTTTTTTGGCAGCGCCAGTCGCCAAGGGTCTTGAGGGACAGCCTCGAGATTTTTAAAGCGGGGCATGGCGCAATGACAACTTTTGATACATGACCGGTCGTTCAGGATGAATATCGCTTGATTTTACCCGGTTGCTTTGAGGAGATCAGCAATTGCCTGGCATCCCGTGAAACTATGCCCTCGGCTGCCTTTGAAAGCCGGCATTTTCCACCCGGCAGGTCATTGTCAGATGCTGGTCCGGTCAATGTACTCATAAATCGACAAACCAAAAATTATATCCCGTATGTCTGAAAACAACGATACCTCAGCTAAAAAGCTTCCCGACATTCGCTCCAAGATGAGAAGGAGAGAGGGCGAGTTGTCAGATTACGTGTTTGGCAAGGTCCAACCCCAGGCCCTGCCCCTGGAGGAGGCCGTGTTGGGTGCTCTCATGCTGGAGAAGGAAGCCCTGCCAATTGTGCTGGACATCCTGAAGCCCGAGAGTTTTTACAAGGACTCTCACCAGCTGATCTACCGCGCCATCCTCAGGCTGTTCGAGCGCTCCAATCCCGTGGATTTGCTGACCGTGACAGAGGAGCTGCGGAAATCCGGCGACCTGGAGTCCATCGGAGGGGCTTACTACCTGGTGGAATTGACCAACCGGGTGGCCTCCTCTGCCAATATAGAGTACCATGGGAGAATTGTAGCCCAGAAGCACATCCAGCGGGAGTTGATCAAGGTCTCCACCCAGATCATCCGCGACGCCTATGAGGACACCACGGATGTGTTCACGCTGCTCGACGAGGCCGAAAAGGGCTTGTTTGCCGTGACGCAGAACAATTTGAGCAGGCAATACCAGAGCATGAGCGAGCTTGCAGGCAAGGCCTTGAAGGTGCTGGAAGAGCTCAAGAACAAGAAGGATGGACTCACCGGGGTGCCCACGGGATTCACTGCACTGGACAGGCTGACCTCCGGCTGGCAGCCCTCGGATTTGATCATTGTGGCGGCCAGGCCTGGCATGGGTAAGACCAGTTTCACATTGGCCCTCGCCCAGAATGCCGCCATGACCTTCGGAAAGGGAGTAGCCCTCTTTTCCCTTGAGATGTCCGGCATACAGCTGGTGCAGCGTCTGATATCCATGGAGGCTGAAATCCCGGGCTCCAAAATGCGCTCTGGCAAGCTGGAGAGCTACGAGTGGCAGCAACTGCATTCCACCATAGAGCGGGTAGGGGAGGCCCCGATATTCATAGACGACACGCCCGGCATCAATATTTTTGAATTGCGGGCCAAGTGCCGGCGCCTTAAAATGCAGTACGACATCCAGCTCATTATCATAGACTACCTCCAGCTGATGAGTGGCGGCATGGAGGCGAACAGCCGCGGCAACCGCGAGCAGGAGATCAGCTCCATTTCCAGGGCGCTGAAGGGGCTGGCCAAGGAGCTCAACGTGCCGGTGATCGCGCTGTCGCAGTTGAGCCGCGCCGTGGAAGTGCGGGGAGGGTCCAAGCGGCCACAGTTGTCGGACCTGCGCGAATCGGGTGCCATTGAGCAGGATGCGGATATCGTGACCTTCATATATCGCCCGGAGTACTATCAGATCCTGGAGGACGAGAACGGGCAGTCGCTCAAGGGCATTGCGGAAATCATCATCGCCAAGCACCGTAACGGCTCGCTGGACACGGTCAAGCTGCGCTTCACGGATCAGTTTGCCAAGTTCTCCGATTTGGAGGAGTTTCGGTTTGACGCATTCAAGGGGGGGGCTTCCTCCTTTGCTGCCCCCTATGATCCTTCCAGTGTGATGACGATGCCGTCGAAGATGAACAGTGAGGAGGAAGACATTCCATTTTAGTAACTGTTCGCCACCCTTGCAGATGCCGCCGACCGCCCTTTCCGGAAAACAAGCAGCATATGCAAAGGGGGGGCTGAACAGTTACCCATTTTAACTATTCGGTCAATCATAGAAGCCTGATAATCAGATGAAAGAACAAATCAACTGGGGCATCATCGCCCCCGGGCGTATAGCCAGGAAGTTTGCGCACGATCTTCAGCTGGCAGAGGGGGCCCGCCTGCATGCGGTGGCATCACGCTCGCTGGAACGCGCCCGGGCATTTGCCGGTGAATTTGGGGCACACCACGCCTATGGTTCTTATGAAGAAATGCTGGATTGTCCGGATTTGGACGTGGTGTATGTAGCTTCACCTCACTCGGGGCATCTGGAGCACACGCTGATGTGCCTGGAGCAGAAGATTCCGGTGTTGTGTGAAAAGCCCCTGGCGATGAGTGCGGGGCAGGCCCGCCGGATGGTAGAGGCAGCGCGTGCGAATGGCACTTTTTTGATGGAGGCCATCTGGACGCGCTTCATACCGGCTTTTGAGGAGGCCCTGGAATTATTGAACGGTGGGATCATCGGCCCGCTGCGCACCATCAGGGCGGATTTTGGGTTTCGGGCTGAATTTCCGCCGGAACACCGCGTGTTCAACCTGGCGCTGGGCGGCGGCTCCTTGCTCGACGTTGGAATCTATCCGGTATATCTGGCCTTGCAGTGCTGGGGGAGGCCTGAGACAGTGAAAGCAGTCGCCTCGTTTGGCCAATCGGGGGCGGATGAGAGTTGTGCCATGTTGTTTGGGTACGGCGACGGAAGGCTTGCCATCCTGGATTCCTCCATTGCCGTTCACACTTCTACGGAGGCCTGGATTTACGGAGAGCGCGGCACCATGCACCTTCCTGCTCGTTTTCATCATCCTACGAAAATCGCTGTTTCATATCCTGACAAGCCCACAGAGTATTTCGGCCATCCATACGTGGGATTTGGTTATTATCATGAGATCATGGAGGTGGGAGCCTGTCTGAGGGCTGGTGAGCGCGAGAGCCGCAAGCTCCCGCTGGATTTCAGCCTGCAATTGATGGAATTGATGGATGAGGTGAGGGTCCAGGCCGGCATTGATTACCAGGATATAGAATGAC
>JBEAYO010000509.1:0-3019 GCA_041159285.1 Bacteroidota bacterium
GCCAAACCGCGGCGGAAGGGAGATTTTTAGGGTACTCGGCGGGCCACAGGCCCGCCGAGTACCCTTTACGGCGGCCAGGCAGCACCGGCCGAACGCCCTTTATTGGAGCCAATCGGCACCGTTGGAACGAATTATAAAAGCGCGTCGAGTCTTTTGATACAGCCTCGAGCGCCCCTCCCGGCCACCAGGCACCCCGCTCAGGACTTCTTCCCCAGCGAGTTCAATTTTTTATACAGTTCGGGCAACTTCTTGAAAACCGCATAGGCGCGCAGGTAATCGCTGTAGGGAATGGCCGGGGAGCCGTAGAGCGCCCTGCCGGGTTCTGCAACAGAGGCGGCGACACCGCTCTGCGCCTGCACCTGGGTGCCATCCGCCACAGCGATGTGTCCGACGAAGCCGGCCTGCCCGCCAATGCGGCAGTTCTTCCCGATCTTGGTGCTTCCCGCGATGCCCGCCTGGGCGGCGATGACCGTGTTCTCGCCGATCTCCACGTTGTGGGCCACCATGATGAGGTTGTCGAGCTTCACGCCCTGCCGGATGAACGTACTGCCCAGCGTGGCCCTGTCAATGGTGGTGTTGGCACCAATCTCCACCTGGCCCTCGATGACGACGTTGCCGAGCTGGGGCAACTTGCGGTAGCTGCCGTCCGCCTGCGGCACGAAGCCGAAGCCGTCTGAGCCGACCACGACATTGGCGTGTAACACGCAGTGGTCGCCGATTTCGCAGTCGTGGAACACCTTCACCCCGGGGTACAGCACGCAGTGGCTGCCAACCTTGACGTTCTTGCCGATGAAGACCTGCGGGTGGAGGACCGTCCCCTCGCCGATGCTGGCATCCTCCGAAATCACGGAAAACTGGCCTACTGCCACGTTTTCCCCCAGCCTCGCCGTGGGATGTACAAAGGCGCCGGCTTCGACGCCGGAAGCCACCGGGGCCATGGCGCCGGCGAACTGCTCCATGAGCTGGCGCATGGCATCGTAAACATTCGGCACCCGGATCAGCGCCGCAGCGGCAACGGGCCTGGCGGGCGTGAAGCCCTCAGGCGCCAGCAGTACGGCAGACGCGGTGGTATAGGCAAAGTTTTCGTACTTGGGATTTGCCAGGAAAGTCAGCGTGCCAATGCCTCCTTCTTCTATCTTTCCAGGCCGGTGGACGCGGACTTCGGGGTCTCCTTCCAGGATGCCGCCGAGCATACTTGCAATTTCTTTGGCTGCTATTTGCATGCGGCAAAGATAGGGGCTGAATGGCGTTGAAAGTACCCCACAGGCAGATTTTTATCCCTTTGATATGCAAAAACTCATTGCGATGCCTGCCGGAGGTAGGCCCGCAGGTCCTCCAGCATCTGCTCGCTCATCTTTTCGCGGGTGTAGTTGGGCATGTAGGCCCGCTTGCCCGGCAGCGGCTGCGTGCCGTAGCGGGCCACCTGGTACACCGAGTAGCGGGAGTACCTGGTGAAATGCCGGTCCAGGAACTTCAGGCTGGCCCTGGTCTGGTCGAGGTCCAGAAAGGAGTAGCGCTTCTGAAGGTGGCAGTGCAGGCAGCTCTGCTCGTAGAGGAGGCGGCCGGTCTCGGTGTCGCCAGCCGGCGGCATGCCTTTCCCCCGGCCAGCGGGCGGGTCCAGGAAGGTGGCCGGCATGCCGCTCAGGTATTTCGACCTGACCAGCGCAACAGCCTGCGCCTTGTCGCCCTGCCCGCGCACGGCAGCCTGGATGGATTGCCACTCCGGGTCAGAGAGGTTCAGGTCTTTTATTTTCAGCCCGATTGTAAATAAATAGGAAAGCACGGATTCCATCTCCCAGGCCTCCAGCGGGCGCCCCTGGGCGCATTCCGTGGCGCAGAGGTGGATGGCCTGGCGCAGGTCCTTGCGCGCCGGCTTCACCAGGTCGCCGTATTTCTTGACGTAGTCGCCGTTGTAAAAGGAACTCCTGTCCACGATGCCGTAGAGGGCGCTGCCCTGCAGGAAGGGCAGGTTTTTCTCCCGGGCATAGCGCAGCCGGGCCAGGGGATCGGACTGGAGCAGGTCCGGCTCGTCGCGCTCCACATTGTGGCAGGAGGTACAGACGAAATGGGGGCTCACGCGCTTGCTTTTCTTTCCATCCGGGGCAGTGGTGTGCCCGAACTTGACAATTTCCATACCCCGCTCCCAGCTGGCGCCCTGGACGCCCAGGTCGGGTTGGTGGGGGTAGGGCACATCGCCCAGGGATTGGAGCAGGAGCCAGACGTGGGTGTCCTCGTCGGCCTGCCCGGAGGAGGCCCCCCGCTGCCAGGAGGAAACGGCCAGGCTCAGGGCGGCGGTGCAGAGGAGCAGGAAGATGCTGTTTTTCATGCGCAGATGATGAAATGGTCAAGACGATGGGCTATGTGCCATGTTGCCAGGGGCAAGGCCCTGCCTCAGAGGCTGAACATCCTGGAAATGGTGAACCCGATGCGGAACTGTCCTTCCGTCCAGTCCGAGCGGGTGTAGGGCATGTAGTCCGTGGGCATGATGCCGGTGGTGTTGGTGAAGTTCAGCTGGAATACGTGTCCGCCGGTGTCGAACTCCAGGCCGAGCCCCAGGGGCAGCTGGTAGTCGTCGTCAGCGGACTTGAGGGACTTGAAAGGGCTTTGGTTGCCGTTGAGGGGCAGAGAGAGGTCGCCGATGAAGCTGACCACCTTGGTGAGTTTCAGTCGCAGGGCGGCGCCGGCGTGGGCGAGGTTGTTCTCATCGCCCTTGGGCACCACGTTGCGGTGGGTCAGGCCGGCGGACAGCTGCAGGGAGAGGCGGTCGGAGAACTTCCTGGCGGCGATGGCGCTGAAGTGGTACACCAGCCGGTGCGGGAACACCTCGAAGTAATTGATGCTGGCGGGATCTTCGCTGCTCTCGGCCGTGGAGAGGGTGGCCAGGCCGAAGAGGGCCAGGGAGAACGGCGCCCCCTGGTCCGACTGCGACAGGGCGCGGTATTTCAGGCTGCCGTGAAGCAGCTGCCGCAGGGGCCCGGCGCCTTTGGAGCGCGAGAAGCCGGCGGTGAGGTTGTTGAGG
>JBEAYO010000510.1:0-3011 GCA_041159285.1 Bacteroidota bacterium
GCGCGGGGTGCAGCTCCATGTACCTAACATGCAAGGCCTATTCGGCAAGGAATTTTATGGCAGCCGGCATCCAGGCCCGCCGGCACTTCAGGTACCCTCCCGGTTGTTGAACAAGCATCCGGGCGCAATATTTACAGCACACCTTGAAATTAAGTCCAATGCGCTTAGCTTTGCAGTAAATAGAAGCCCGTCCAAATTTAAACACCAGATTCACCGTCGCAACAATTCAATTGAACACCAAACCTTGCTGAAACAATGAAAGTCACGGAATACCTGGAGAATGCCGCAGGCCAGACACTCATCTCTTTCGAAGTCCTGCCACCCCTCAAGGGCGGCAGCATGCAGGCCATATTCAGCACCCTGGACCGGCTGATGGAATTCAAACCGCCCTTCATAGACGTCACCTACCATCGCGAGGACTTCGTCTATAAGAAAATGCCCAGCGGCTACTTCGAAAAAGTCGCCATCCGCAAGAGGCCCGGCACTGTTGGCATCTGCGCCGCCATCATGCACCGCTATGGCGTCGATGCCGTCCCCCATCTCATCTGCGGGGGCTTCTCCAGGGAGGAAACGGAAAACGCCCTCATAGACCTCAATTTTTTAAATATCAACAACGTCCTGGCCCTGCGGGGAGATGCCAGGTCCTTCGACGGCAAATTCGTGCCGGAACCGGACGGCCACACCTACGCCCTGGAACTGGTACGCCAGATTGACGACATGAACCGCGGGAAATACCTCGACGAAGACATCGGCCAGGGTGAGAAGACGGATTTCTGCATCGGCATCGCCGGCTATCCGGAAAAACACTTCGAGGCCCCCAACCTCAACGTCGATCTGGAATTCACAAAGGCCAAAGTGGATGCCGGCGCCGACTACATCGTCACCCAGATGTTCTTCGACAACCAGCATTACTTCGACTATGTCGATGCCTGCCGCCAGGCCGGCATCCAGGTGCCCATCGTGCCGGGGCTCAAACCCCTCACCAAGCTGCATCAGCTCACTTCCATACCCCGCCATTTTTTCATTGACTTGCCGGAGGCGCTGACCCGCGAGCTGCAGAAGGCCAGCACGCCCCAGGCCCGGCAGCAAGTCGGCATCGAATGGTGCATCATGCAGTCCAAAGAGCTCAAGGCCAGGGGCGTACCCTGCCTGCACTATTATACCATGGGCGACTCGGAAGTGATTCGCCAGGTGGCGGAAGCCGTTTTCTAGGGCTGTCACTCAACACATAATCATTATTTTTATGCAAAGAAGGCTATACAGGCTGAAAGCCGGCAATTTAGGCAACCTCAGGCTGGTAAGCGAGGAGTTGCCGCCCCCGGGTCCCGGTGAAGTCACCGTGGAGGTGAAAGCAATCGGCCTGAATTTTGCCGACGTCTCCGTCATCCACGGCCTATACAGCGCCACCCCAAAAGGTGAATTCACCCCGGGGCTGGAGTATGCCGGCGTCGTGCTGCAATGCGGCAGCGGGGTCGGAAACTGTAAACCGGGAGACCGCGTCATGGGCATCACCCGATTTGGCGCCTACGCCACACATCTCAACATCGGCTCCCAGTACGTGGTGCCCCTGCCCGACGACTGGACGTTTGAGGAAGGGGCTTCCTGGCTGGTGCAGGTGCTGACGGCTTACTACGCCTTGGTTCCGCTGGGCAATCTGCAGCCGGGTTACACCGTTCTAATTCACAGCGCGGCCGGTGGCGTTGGCATCCTGGCCAACCGGATAGCCCGAAAGCTGGGCGCCGTTACCATCGGCACCGTTGGCAGCCCGGCCAAGTTGGAGCTGCTGCGGCAGGAGGGCGTCAACTATCCGCTGTTGCGGGATGCTCAATTTTTTAAAAACCTGGACCAGATCCTGAAGGAACGGCCTTTGAATCTGATCCTCGAGACCCATGGCGGAAAAATGTTCCGCGAGGATTTCCGCAGGTTGGCGCCGGAGGGAAGGAGCGTCATATACAGCGCTGCGGATTTCGTCACGCCGGGCAACCGTCCCAATTACCTGAAGGTTATCTGGAAATTCATCACCAGGCCGAAGGTGGATCCCCTGGATCTGACGAACTCGAACAAAGGGGTGCTGGGCTTCAACCTGATTTATCTGTACGAAAAATCGCAGCTGCTGCACCAGTACGTGGCGGAAATCAAGGCGCTGGACATCGGCAAGCCGCGCGTGGGGCACGTCCTGGGGTTCGAAGCGCTGCCGCAGGCAGTGCGGCTGCTGCAGTCAGGAAAAACCACCGGTAAGGTGGTCGTGGTGCCGGAACCGGAGAAACAGGCCTCAAAATGACTTTGCGACTGTTCAGCACCCCTTGCAGAGTTGCTTGTTTTCCGGAAAGGGCGGGGGGGGTGTAAAAAGCCACCAGCTTGCAGTGCCCCTCCTTGAAAAGGGCGTGGGGCGCAGCCCCGGGGTTGTGTAAAAAGTCCCCTGGGCGCAGTGCCTCTCTTTGAAAAGGGCGCGGGGCGCAGCCCCGCCGAGCGCCCTTTCCGGAAGCCGTGGTGCGGCACCGGAGGAACCAACCGCAAGGGGTTTTTACACAACCCCCAGCCGCAAGAAGCGCTAAACAGTTACATAACTTTTAACAGCTGATACCTTAAAAGACATCGAATGATAGATTTCAGATGCAAAGCATTTCATGAGCTCACTGCCCTGCAGATTTACACCATCATGGCGCTGCGGCAGGAAGTATTCGTCGTGGAGCAGAACTGTGCCTACCTCGATGCCGACGGCAAGGACCTCAGGGGCTGGCACCTGATGGGTTTTGATGACAACGGCAAGCTGGTGGCCTATGCCCGCCTGCTGCCAAAGGGCATCTCCTATGACAAGCACTGCTCCATCGGCAGGGTCATCGTCGCCCTTTCCCATCGTGGCAAAGGCATCGGCCAGGAGCTGATGCGGACGGCCCTGACCTGGACAGACCGTCTTTTTCCCAATGAAACAGTTAAAATCGGCGGCCAGTCCTACCTCAGGAACTTCTATGAGAGCTTCGGTTTCGTTGTTTCCGGAGAGGAGTACCTGG
>JBEAYO010000511.1:0-3011 GCA_041159285.1 Bacteroidota bacterium
TCTCGGCTATGGTGTTGTTGGGTGTTATGGTGTCAGTTTTCCCCCGCTTCTTGCCTTGCCTGCCCTGGGGTAGCCAGTACGCCATACACCTGATGCTTTTTTACCTCGCGACAGGCATGTTCATGTTGGTGGCCAGGCAACCCCGACTGACCTTTGTCAGCTTTGCCGGCAGCCTGCTGCTGAGTTTTTTCCTGAAATACGCCATGAATGACAAAGGCATCGATTATTTGCGGCAAACCGTCATTCGCGGCAAATCATCCATAACCTCCATTTCCTGGGCTCCCACCACGAAACTCGCCCATGTCAACCTGTCTAACGTCAACTCACCGGAGGAACTGATGGAACTTACCAGAAGCTCCCAGGCCGACATCCTGTCCCTGCAGGAGGTGACCCCCGGCTGGACGAGCTGGCTCGCGGATTCCATGAAAATCATCTATCCCCATGCCCATGTCATGCAGGACCTCGGCATTTTTGGGATGGCCATTTTCTCAAAATACAAGATAGAAGCGGTTGACACAGTTTTCTTTGAGGAAATTCCAACCCTGAAGGTCGGTCTGAATATCGGAGGGTATGACATGTCCCTGGTCAGCGTTCACACAGAGCCGGCGCTCAATGAATATTCGCTCGGAAGGCTGCGGCAGCACCTGAGCGCCGTGGAGGACCTGCTCCGGGAGTGCGAGGATCCCGCGCTGGTGTTTGGAGACTTCAACGCAGTAAACTGGTCCGAGGAGATCCGCTCTTTCATCCAGGAGACAGACTTGATGAGTAGCCGCAGCGGGTTTATGACCAGTGGCTTCCCGCCAAACGTGCCGCTGAATCACATTTTCTACTCCAGGCACTTTACCTGCATCGGGTTCAACGTGCTGAGAAGCCCGGCATCCATTTCCAGGCAGCTGGGTATTGCCGGCATTTACAAATTCAATGCAAACCAGCAGCAATGATCAGAAAACGCATTGAAAGCTTTGGCTTTGCCCTTTCCGGACTGGCGCATTTGTTCAAGTCCCAGGCGAATGCCAGGATCCACCTGGCAACGGCAGTAGCAGTGCTGGCAGCCGGTTTTTATTTCGACCTGAACACCACGGAATGGAGCCTGGTCGTCTTTGCCATCACCACTGTCATCACCGCAGAAGCTTTTAACACCTCCCTGGAAAAACTCACGGACCTGGTCTCGCCCGACCACCATCCCCTGGCTGGCCAGGCCAAAGACCTGGCGGCGGCTGCCGTGCTGGTGACAGCTTGCGGAGCGGCTGCCGTGGGGCTGATTATTTTCCTGCCCAAATTGGCGGCCAGCTTCCCGGAATTCTGAAAGCTGTTCAACCAAGCCTGAAGGACTCAGGCACTTCTCCCGTCTTCATTCACCACCTCCGTGATGCGAGCCAGCTCCAGCGGGATTCTGATGATTTTTTCAGCCTGCTGCAGTTCCACAAAATCAGATTCCTTCTTCTTCAGGATAAAATCAGCGCCGGGCAGGAGTCCCGCATGCCACAGTCGGGTGATTACCTGCTCCACCGGCTGTTGAGGGGCTATCTTGCCAGCTTCTTCCGGATTCAGCTGCAGCAGGGAGAACCGGGGCAATCCCGGCTTTGAGGGAATGGGTGAGCCATGCGGATCCCGGGTGGGATATCCAAGCGTCTTGTCCACCTCCTCCAACATCTCATCGGTGAGCAGGTGTTCGTATTTTTCGGCATCGTCGTGAATCTGGCTGGCATCGAGCCCGATCTGATGTGCCAGATATGCCTCCCAGAGGCGGTGGGCCCTGACCAGGTTCCTGGCTTTATCCCGGCCGGACTCCGTCAACGCCAGTTTTTCCTTGTTCATCCAGCCCTTGTGGCGAAGCTTGCCTATTTGCTGCTGCATTTTCTTAGTTGTCATAGGCACCTGCTGGATGAGACTTTCACCGGAAAGCCTGTCATCCTCCTCCAGGTGAAAAGCCTGTTTGAGGATATCCTCCAGGTGAATGCGGCGGTGCAGGCGCCGCTTGTTCAACAGCCGGAAAAACAGGCCTTTTTTAGGAGAAAAGAACACGGCCAGGGTGTAGAGACTGGCGGACACCACGGCCATGACGGGACCGGGGGTTGTCTCAAACAATATGGCCAGGACCAGTCCCGATGCGGCAGATGCCAGTCCGAGCAGGGCTGCCAGCGGCACCACACGCTGCAAGCGGCTGGAAAGCAGCAGGGCAGTGGCGGCAGGCGTCACCAGCATGGCGACCACCAGAATGACGCCGACGGTTTGCAGGGAGGCTACGACGGCGAAAGAAAGCAGCAACATGAGAAAGTAGTGCATGACGCCTGTGGGTATCCCCATGGTCTGGGCTATCAATGGCTGGAAGGTCGTGATGAACAAATAGCGGTAAAAGGCCGTCACGCTGATCAGCACATAGGCCAGGACGACGGCTGTCAGACGGAGGTCTTCAGCCGATACCCCCAACACATTGCCGAACAGGAAATCTTTCAGGTCCAGGTGCACACCAGGCTGCCGACCGATATGGGAAATGCCGATGACGCCGATGGAAAACATCGCGGTGAAGACGATGCCGATAGCCGCATCGTTCTTGGTGGGCACATTGCGCTGTATCCAGGTGATGAGCACGGCGCTCACGATGCCGGCGAAGACGGCGCCGGCGAAGAAGCCCAGCGTGCTTGGCCCCTGCACGATGACGAAGGCGAGCACGACACCTGGCAGTATGGCATGGGAGAGGGCATCGCCGATGAGTGCCATGTTTCTCAGAACGATGAAGCAACCCAGGATGCCGCACATGACACCTACCATGGAGGAGGCTGCGAGGGCGCGCAAGGCCCAGGGTTCGGACAGCTGCTGCAGGAGTTCGCTCATGTCGTTATTTGATGTGGTTTGACAGGGTTGTGTTAATTTTACCCCGGCGGGGCAGTGGGGTTCAGACAGTGGCTGCATCAAGTGTCGCCAGGTAGCTGCACCTATCTTTAAAAAGGAGACTTTCTCAAAAGACCGGGCAACCCGTTCCACCGGTGCCGATTATCCCTCGGGAAGGG
>JBEAYO010000512.1:0-3010 GCA_041159285.1 Bacteroidota bacterium
GGGGTATCGGAACTCACGATGGCAGCACTGGCCACCGGCATGTCGCTGCACGGAGGGGTCATCCCCGCGTGTGCGACTTTCTTTGCCTTCAGCGATTATATGAAACCGGCCATGCGTGTCTGCGCGCTGATGCAGCAGCCGGTGATATTCATCTGGACGCACGATGCCTTCCGGGTAGGGGAGGATGGTCCCACCCACCAGCCAGTGGAGCAGGAGGCGCAGATCCGACTGCTGGAGCAGCTGAAGAACCACGCCGGCCGCGACAGCTTCCGCGTGTTGCGTCCTGCCGACGGAGCTGAGACCATTGCCTGTTGGCAGCTGGCCCTCGAGAACAAGCAAACGCCCACGGGTTTGATCCTCTCCCGGCAGTCTGTCAAAGATGTGCCAGGGGGAGGTCGCAGGCAGCAGGCCCTGGAGGCATCCAAGGGAGCCTACATCGTGGAGGATTGCGAAGGCAGGCCTGATGTCATTTTGCTGGGCAACGGTTCGGAGGTCAGCACCTTGCTGGCCGGTGCTGAAAGGCTTCGCCAGGAGAAGCAGCTCAAGGTGCGGGTGGTGTCTGCCCCGTCGGAGGGGCTTTTCCGGAGCCAGTCCAAGAAATATCAGCGCTCCGTGCTGCCCGGGAATGTGCCGGTCTTCGGGCTTACCGCCGGCCTGCCTGTGACCTTGCAGGGGCTGGTTGGAAGCAGGGGCAAGGTATGGGGCCTCGATCATTTCGGCTATTCTGCTCCTTTCCAGGTATTGGATGAAGCTGTTGAAGCTCGGTTGAATTGAAAAGTCCCCTGGGCGCAGTGCCTCTCTTTGAAAAGAGCGCGGGGCGCAGCCCCGCGCCCTAAAAACCCCTTCCCGAGGGCCAATCGGCCCCCGGCGGAACAAGCCGCCCGGGCTTTTTACACAACCCCGCCGCTTGAGGAAGACAACTCCCGCCATACTTTTAAGACCCTTTCCGGGAATTTTACAGCCGCCGGCGAAATTCTAAAGCCAGTCCCACTAAAAAATAATAATCCCCCAAAAAAATCCGTTTTTGGATTTGAACCATTTGCACGATAGCGGCATAACAAGCCCGTTGCGGGAAGCCAGACCCCTTTAATGTATTTGAAAACCCTAACACTACCCAGGCCATGCATTTAAATTTCATTACAACCATCCTCGCCGCCAGCCTCCTGTTGGCACACCACACCAGCGCCCAGCCATTGTACCCGGTGAAAAAAGACAAAAAATGGGGCCTCATCAACAATGACGGCCACATAGTATTGCAAGCCCAGTACGACGCCATCGGCGAGTTCGACACTCTCGGCTACGCCATCTTGCAAATGCAAGGCAAATCAGGGCTGATTGACAGCGATGGCAAAGTCCTGTTGTCGCCGCAGTTCCAGGCACTGAGAGTCCTGAAGCGCAACCTCTTTGTCGTCATGGAGGACTACCAATGGAAACTCCTGGACCACAACGGACAAGAATTGCTCCCTTTCAGTTTTTACGAGATAGACACGCTGGCAAAAGACTTCTACCAATTCAGGGTTGGCGACAAGTGGGGCATTACTACCAACACCGGCCAGGTGATTTCGTCCCCGCTGTACGATGAAATCACGGCTTCCCCCTCAAGTAGAAGGTGCTATTTTTTCACTAAGAACGATGGGCTCAACGGCCTGGTGGCGGACGATGGCACCGTCATCCTGCCACCCGTGGCGGAGGAGCTGAAAATCCCACACCAAAGATTGGTCATCTACCGAGAGAACGGCAACCAGCAGTGGAAAGCCGTGGACCAGCGCGGGGAAGCTTTGCCATTCGGCACCTTTGATTCCTGTAAGATGGTAGAATCCATGTTTTTTTCTCTGTTGAAGAACGACACCGCTACCTTGGTAAATCTGCAATCCCACAAGGTCCTCTTAAGCGGCGTTTACGAGTCCTTCTCCAGGTTCGATAGCGAGCACCTGCTATACAGCCAAAAATCAAAAGTGGGCTTGGTGAACAAGGATGGCAGCCTGGTGCTTTCCCCCCGCTATGATGAAATTCACACCTACGAGCGCGCCCTGTATCGCGCCAACCTCGATGGGAAATGGGGCATAGTGATGAAGGGAGACTCCGTGGTGCTTCCCTTTGATTACAGCTATATCGCTCCTTTGTTGAATGGCACCAGCATGGTGATGCGTGGGGATAAATACGGCTTGTCTGACGCCTTTGGAAAGCTGCTGGCTGAGCCGGTTTACGACCGCCTCGAAATCGCGGGCAGTAAGATTAAATGCTGGGAGGGCAACTCATTCACCCTCCTGGATTTTGATACAGATGATAAAATTGAGCAGTCAAAGAAGTTCAGACGCCATTTCACAATCAAGGTGGAAGAGCAGCGGACCCAAACCCTTACCATTGCCAACGACAACAGCGGTGATAATTTGAAAAGCATCCCTATGGATAAGTTCGAATGGTTCCAGGACAATCGAAGCAGGAAATGGGGCTTGCGACGACTGAGCGATGGCATCATTAAAATTCCGCCTGTCTTTGGTGGTGTAGAAGTCCTTAAAGACCTGGGGCTTACCTTGGTGGCGCTGGCAAAACCCAGTGAAATTTTCATTGGTAAGTTGCGCTTCAAAGTGAATTTGGTGTGTGGACTGGTAAAAAATGACACCGGTATAGTCGTTCACAAGCCGAATTTGATTTACCTGGACCTCGATCGCCTTAAACTTGGCAAGTCGACCGTCAGGTGCATTTATGAAAACGGCAGCCATGGATTGATTGATAAATCCGGCCGGGATGTGATTAGTGATCTTGTCTTCCTCGGGCGCTTCAAAGACGGAATGGCCCGCGCCAGCAAATCCGGGTATCTGACCGCCGTCGGCGCTGAAGATTCAGAGTCGCTTGACAGGCTGGAATACCTCAAGGTGTATTTGGATGACATGATCAGGCCCACTTATGTGAGTGCAGCTACCCGGCAATTTACCAGGAAAAAGGAATCGGGGTACGTGGTCTGCACGGATTGCAAATGGGGTTACATCGACACCACGGGGAATTGGGT
>JBEAYO010000513.1:0-3004 GCA_041159285.1 Bacteroidota bacterium
TTTCGATGGGGGGCCAGGTCTGCCACCAGCCTTCCGTCAAGCCGATAAATTCTGAATTGATCCAGAATCAGGTCCTCACCGATTGAAGGATAGGAAGCGCCGGGAATCAGAACCGGCTCGACATATTTCCCAGGCAATTGCCTGAGGATGCCCGTGGTGTCTGCCAGCCAGCAGAAATTCTTCCCATTCAAAATGAATCTGCCGTGAGAGGACTCCATTTCCACATTTCTCCCGACCGGCTGGTTTCCCGAAAGGTCAAACTGCGACTTCCTTCCGGTCTGGTCAATGCCAATCATCCTGCTGCCTTCCACAATTACCCAGTTGATGCCACCGGTGCTGACGATATCCAGGATGCCGTCGCTGCCGACCTGCAAGGTAGAAACCCCTTTTCTCGGATGAAACTTCAGCAACTCCTGGCCGTTGCTGGCCGGTATCAGGATGCTGGTATCGACAGTGTTGATGCGCGGACTATTGTGAAAAACCGTTGATAGCTGAGGCCATTCTCCGTATTCCTTTCTGAACGTGGTACGCTCTCGGGTAAGCGGGTTCCAGATATCAAAGTCATTAGAATTACCAGGTTTGAGCAGCCACAGATTACCCTCAGCATCTTCAAGGATTCGAAAGATGTCGTTCTGGAGGAAGCCATCCGTGGCAGCATTATAGTTTTTAAAGGCATAGCCATCAAAGCGGCTGAGACCTCCTCTGCTCCCAATCCAGATAAACCCTCGTCTGTCCTGATACACAGCATTCACCTCCCGATGGGGAAGTCCATCTTCGACACCATAAGCCTGGCTCCGCACCAACAAATCCTGGGCGATACATGGAGCAGCCAGGGCATTCAAAAATGCCAGTAAGATAAAGAATTGTCTGATTGTAACCATCCTTTTCAGCAGCACGAAAAAAAATTCAGGCGAAAATTAGAATTAATTTGCATTCGCAACAATTCCAGTAAGCATTTTATTGCACAGAGCAAAAAACGCACGACTCCATCCAAAGAAGATGTTTTGCCGAGGGCTCTTTTGAAACAGGCCTTTTTCAATGCGGGAAGCAGCCCATAGGCAACTTATAAAGCCTGTGCGTGAATAATAGACATGTATCTCTTGACTTTACCCTCTTGCTGTAGGGAATATGAATAAAGGCTATAGAATAATACCATCTGCTGCAGACAATTGCAACGACCTTTTGCAAAAAGAAAAGGCGGGGATTCTCGTCCCCACCCCTTAAAGTGATAGCTTAATTGGCAACTTATACCAATAAGCAGCTGCATTTACAACTTTATGAAGGCGGGGATTCTCATCCCCGCCTCCTGCACAGGCAAAAAGTATTACCCCATAAATCAGAAGACTACTTTTTGCACTTTATTTGAATGGACTAGGTGAATATTTACAGTTGAGCCAAGACATGCAGGACCCGGGGAGGCCTAACGCCTTGGGAAAAACCCGCTGGCAAAGCCAGGCACTGAGCCCCGAATCCGCTCTCATGACTTGCTGCATGTCCTAAAATTGTTGCAGCGGCAATTTTGGAAAGTTCTTTTCCTCCCATGCTGTATTTTCCGGCTGGCTATACACCCAGCACTCCCCTTTTTAAATGTAGAACTGCGAGTCTTCAAACCCTGCCAATCAGCCGCGGCAACGCTAATTTTTAAAACTTTTGAATCAAGAGAACAGCTGCGTCCTCCACAGTAAGCGTTGCGCCCTGTTCCACCGTCAGTGTGCGTCCGTGACCTTCCGCTCCCGCTGGCAATACCACTTGAGATCCCGGCGGAATCACCACGTCGTGACAGGGAAGTGGCCTGATTCCAAGGCTCCAGTTGGAGTTCTTCGTCCAATCTTCCTCGTTGCCGTTGCCTGACCAGGTGTTCGTCACCTCTCCGATGGCAGGAACTGTGATTGTCTGCGGCGGAACACCACAGCCATAACTTCCGAAGACGTTGATGGCCAGATTGTAGTTCCCGGCGCTCACGCTGCTGAACACATTCGAAAACTGCCAGGTGTTGCCCCCGTTTATTGAGTAGGCCACCTGCCCGTTCACCTCCGGAAGGTTCACCGTGATGGTGCCGGGAGAGTCGCCGCACACTTCCGGCGTCACATTGATGTTTACCGTCGGGAACAACCCCAGAACAGTCACTGTTGCCTGACAGTTGGACGTGTTTCCATGCCCATCGTTGGCAGACAGCGTCACTGTGTTCGGACCCACGTCATTGCAATAAAGCTGCGTGGTCGAAACGCCCGTCAGATTCACTGCCCCGCAGTTGTCTGAAGAGGCAGCGGCGTTGAATACCTGCGAAGGCGTGATGGACACCTGCCCCTGAGTGTTGACTTGCACCGTGATGTCCTGGCAGACCAGAATCGGATCCATGTCGTCCACCACCGTCACGGTACCGTTGCAGGTGGTCGAATTGCCTGCCGGGTCCGTCGCCGTGAGCATGACAGCGTTGGCGCCGAGGTTCGCACAGGAAAAGCTTGTTTTGCTCAGTGCGAGGGAAGGCGGCCCGCAATTGTCGGAGCTGCCATTGTTGATCTGGTCGGCCGTGATGCCGGCTGCGCCGCTGGCATCCAGATACAGTGTTGCATTCTTGCAAATTGCCACCGGCAGGATATTGTCCTGCACGGTGACCGTCGCGGTGCAAGTGCTGCTGTTACTGCTTGCATCCGTCACAGTAAGCGTCACGGTGTTGGCGCCGAGCTGAGCGCAGGAGAAGGCTGTTTGGCTAATCGACGTCGAGAAACTGCAGTTGTCGCTGCTGTTGTTGTTGACCTGGGCAGTGCTGAGACTGGCCTGGCCAGCGGCGTTCAGCTGGATGGTAGCATTCTTGCAGTTGGCCGCTGGTGCTGTATTGTCCGACACCGTCACGGTAGCCGAGCAGGTGGAGGCGTTACTGTTATTATCCGTCACCGTCAAGATCACGGTGTTGGCGCCGACGTGGACGCAAGTAAAGGCCGATTGGCTCAACGTAGTGCTGGCAATGCCGCAGGCGTCTGTGGAGTTATTGTTCACAGCCGCC